>CADBUA010000409.1 GCA_902797665.1 uncultured Lachnospiraceae bacterium
AGATTGAATGCGGGCGTAGGAGCCTGCGCCCTGCCCTGTACCTGAAAAGGAGCCTGCGGCTGGACAGCTGGCAAAGATCAAGTCCAGAAGCGGATTCGAAAGAAAGGGAAAAGGAAGACCGGAAAACAGAGAAAAGCTCCACGAGCGTGAAAATCCGCGCAGATAAATGCTCCGGCAGATCCTGCCCACGCATTTGGCAAATCCAAACGGTTCATCTAAAAAGAAGCTTCAGCAAAAATATACGGCAAATATTGTATCTGTTATATTGTATCTATTATATTGTATCTGTTATATTATTCATAAATTTTTAATATAGCTGTTTTATGGATTTTTCCAGTGCTCCGAAAGCCCTTCTCGATCTGGCTCTCTCTGCTCTTTCTGCTCTCTATTCTCTCAATCTATCTCTCAATCTATCCGTCTTTCTATTCTATCTGCCATCTGTAACTTTGTCTGTCTCTCATCTCAGGGACTGCTTCGCACGGCAAAAGGAGCCCCTCCCGCAGGGAGGAGCTCCTTTTGCTTTGTTTTTTCGTAAGCTGTCCAGTCCGCTTTGCGCATCAAGTGCGCAGAGCGTGGCAATATGTTTTAAGCAAAGACCGGGCGCCCATTCAAAGCGAGCGTATGAGCCTTCAGCCGCTCAGGCAGCTGTCTTTTCCTTCTGTGCCTTGAGGGTGCCGAAGGCGGTGAAGGCCAGATCAACAGCCAGAACCACCAGCAGGATGGCAATCAGAGCCTGGATGATGCTCCAGCTGTCATGAATCCTGAGCTTTGCGATGATCGTCTGAAGCAGGGAAACGATTGTGACGATCAGCATGAACACCATCGGGAAGTAGAACATTTTGTTCTTCCGCCCGATCTGTCCCAGCCATGCGCACACAGCCAGAAGGCCTAAGGCTGCCAGGAGCTGGTTGGCCGCGCCAAACAGGGGCCAGATCTTGGAATAGCCGGTCATGCCCAGGGCAATTCCCAGAACCACCGTAATCGTTGTGGCCACTACCGGATTGACCAGGATCTGCCTCGGTCCTTTGACATCCTTTGGAAACTCCCCCTCATTCAGGAAGAATTCCTGGAACATATATCTGGCAAGCCTCGTGGCGGTATCCAGGGAGGTCAGACAGAAAACAGAGACTGCCAGAACCAGCATCTGATAGATGATACTCTGGAGGGTCGGATTGGTGAAGCTTCCCAGCATGCGGGAAAGACCTGTCGCGAAAACGACCGTGGGACTTACGAGTTCGAGATCCGCCGCCGCGACATTGACTTCGTTCCAGACATAGCCGACTGCGCAGAGGGAGATAATGGCAAGCACACACTCAATCAGCATCGCGCCGTAGCCGATGGCCTGCGCATCCTTCTCGGAATTCAGCTGCTTCGCTGTCGTCCCGGAGGAAACCAGGGAATGGAAGCCTGAGATGGCGCCGCAGGCGATGGTGACAAACAGTGCCGGGAAGATGGTTCCCGTCGTGAACAGACCATTGGACGCCGGCGCGGTGATGCCCGTGAAAGCCGGGATATCCACCTGCCCGCTCCCAGTTGCCGCCGCCCCGATGATCGAGATGATCGCGACCAGGATCATGAAATACAGCAGGAAGGAGGACAGATAGTCTCTCGGCTGTAACAGAATCCAAACCGGTGTGATGGAAGCGACAAGGATATAGGCGCCAAGCACATACATCCAGGTATTGTAGGTCATGGAAATCGGATGCCAGTTCAACCCGATCAGTACGATCAGCACAATCCCCGCGCAGCCGATCAGGGAGGCAAGACCAACCTTTATGTTCAGACGGTAGATCATGAAGCCGAAGATCACCGCCAGAACAATAAACAGAAACGAGATCATGGCCGTGGACAGATGGGCTTCCAGGTTTTCACCCAGGATGGCCGCCCCGGCTGCCGAGGTGGTTCCGAATGTGCTTGCCACGATGGAAGCAAAAGCCGCAACCACCAGGAGAAGTGTCAGATAAGCGAAAATCAGAAACAGGCGCTTGGCCTTCTTTCCCATCGTGTTGTCGATGACCTCGCCGATGGACTGCCCTCTGTTGCGGATCGATGCGAACAGAGCGCCGAAATCATGGACCCCGCCGAAGAAGATGCCTCCGACCAGAATCCAGAGTGCGACCGGAATCCATCCAAAAACAGCCGCTTGAATCGGACCATTGATCGGACCCGCACCTGCGATGGATGAAAAATGATGGCCCATCAGAACCGGTGCCTTGGCCGGAACATAGTCCACTCCATCCTCGAGCTCATGGGCTGGTGTCACCTTTGAGGGATCAATGCCCCAGCTCTTTGCCAGATAACGCCCATAGACGATGTATCCGATGATGAGCACCAGCAGGCTGACCAGCAGCAGCAAACAGATATTCATAAAACCCCCTCCTTACTCTCGTTTCAGATGCTGAGGCTCCCCATGAAAACCTCCCCACCGTCTGGATGTCCCCGCCGGATGCTTGCGCATTCATCTTCAGGCAGAGACCCTGCTGCCAGCAGATCAGGCAGGCTCTGAAACTGTTCTTCTGTCTATGCGGGGAAGCCCCGCATACCTTAAAGCCTGCAGCAGTCAGGCTGAAAAGCCTTTTCTGTAGATCTCCCGAAGATTTCTTGCCCGCCGGTTGCTGTAGACTTCCTCTCCTTCCAGATCCACAAGGATCAGATGCCCCTCGGAGGCTCCCCGGATCGTCAGAAGATAGGAGCGGTCATAGCGGAAAGCTTCTGCCTTCTGAATGACTTCCCTCCCCGGGGTATGTTCCGACAGGATCGCGATTGTCAGATAGGAAACCATGTGATCTTTGGGCGGAACCTTTCTGTCTTTCCGGACCAGATGCGGCTCCATGTAGGAATCGATGATCCGTCTGGCCTCCTCCAGCGTCTCCTCCCGGCACGGATCCGCCGTGAGAAAAAGGATGTGCTCAAAGGTATGGACCGACCAGAGATTGGCTTTCTGTGTCAGAACATACTTCTCACTCTCAGAGAAAAAATACCCGTAAGCTGGATACTCCTTGCCATCAATCGAATAAGGCTGCTGAATATCAAATGTTTTCTC
>CADBUA010000410.1 GCA_902797665.1 uncultured Lachnospiraceae bacterium
CACGAGAAGATGTATAAGACTCTGGTGACGCGGGGGAAAAGCGGAGGCTATTTCGTGTTTGTGATCCCCATCGATGAGGAGCTGGATCTCAAAAAGGCGGCCAGGAGTGTTGGAGAGAAAAGCGTGGAGATGATCCATGTGAAGGAGATCTTTGAGATCACAGGCTATATTCGGGGTGGGTGCACAGCCGTGGGGATGAAGAAGCAGTACCCGGTTCGGATCGATCAGCGCGCGGAGGCAGAGGGGAAGATCATTGTCAGCGGCGGGAAGATCGGTGCCCAGATCGAGCTTCTCAGCGCAGATCTTCTGAGGGCCTGCCAGGGACAGTATGCGGATCTGTGCTGGGCTGGGGAGAGCGGAGATTCTGAATGAGCAGAAGGACTTTTGACAGTCGACCTTTCATGCTTCCTGGCTGTCCAGGCAGGAAGAGGGACGTAGACTCCTGCGCCCGCATTGAAAGCGCGACCGGCCTTTGTTTTTGACTTTACTGCCTCGCCTGGCGGCAAGCGGCAAAGCAGACTGGCAGCTTCTATGCTTCAAAGACGTTTCCCCCCGCTTTCGGGTATAAAGCTGCGCCCGCAGGTCAGAAGATCTGCAAAAAGATCTGCAAATTCCCTGGAGGCGCCCGGGAGACTTTGACGCTTCAGGCAAAAATGGGAAGGAGGGTTTCAGCTGCCTGTCATTTGCAACCCCTTATCATGTTTAAACAGATATATACCGCATTTCACTTGACCTGTGCCTAAGTTTGAGATAACGTAATGAAATTGTTGAGATTGATTGATAGGGGGGCGGTTTCATGTTGAATCGACTAGACAGAGAATCCAGAGATGAGCGGCTGAGGGAGCTGGCTGGCCACGTACTTGGCTCAAACAAGATGGATCCGGGATTGTACACGCAGTATGGCGTAAAGCGCGGACTCCGCGAACCCAACGGGAAAGGCGTTCTGACCGGTCTGACCGAAATCTCGGATGTCAATGGACATAAGGATGTAAACGGGGAGTCGATTTCGATTCCGGGCGAGCTTTACTATCAGGGCTATAAGATCAATGACCTGATGGACGGCTTCCGGAACCGCCGCTTCAATTTCGAGGAGATCACCTACCTTCTGCTCTTTGGTGAGCTTCCTGACAAGAAGGAGCTCCGGGAGTTTCTCGATATTCTGTCCCAGTTCCGGACCCTTCCGTCGAAGTTTGTGCGGGACGTGATCATGAAGGCGCCAAGCGAGAACATCATGAACGGGATGCAGCGCTCGGTCCTGACCCTCTACTCATATGATCAGGATCCGGATAATGTCTCCATACCGAACGTGCTTCAGCAGTCCCTGACCCTGATCGGGGCCATGCCGCTTTTCGCTGTGTACAACTATCACTGCTGGCAGCACTACCACAATGACCGCTCGCTGATCATCCGTTATCCGAGTGAGGATCTCTCGGCTTCTGAGAACCTTCTTCGGATGCTCAGAGATGACGGGCATTATACAGACCTGGAAGCCAGGGTTCTGGATGCCTGTCTGGTGATCCATGCGGAGCATGGCGGTGGAAATAACTCGACCTTCACGACCCATGTCGTGTCCTCGACCGGAACCGATACCTACTCAGCTGTAGCGGCTTCCCTGGCTTCCCTGAAGGGGCCGAAGCATGGCGGAGCGAACCTGAAGACACAGTGTATGTTTGAGGACATCAAGGAGCATGTCCACAACTGGTCTGATGAGGCAGCCCTTGAGGACTACCTGGTGAAGATCATCGACAAGGAGGCCTTTGACCACTCCGGCCTGGTCTATGGGATGGGGCATGCGATCTACACCCTGAGTGATCCCAGAGCAGTGATTCTGAAGAAGGCGGCCAGACGTCTGTCTGAGGCCAAGGGATTGGAGGAGGAGTTTGCCCTCTATGAGTCCGTGGAGAAGATCGCTTCCAGACTTCTGCCTGAGAAGCGGAAGTTCTCCAAGCCGATCTGCGCCAATGTTGACTTCTACTCGGGCTTCATTTACTCCATGCTGGGGATTCCGACGCAGCTTTATACGCCGATCTTCGCGATCTCCAGGATTTCCGGCTGGTGCGCGCACCGCATCGAGGAACTGGTCTCCGGCGGGAAGATCATCCGTCCTGCTTACCGCTATGTGGGGCATCACAGGACCTACCACATGCTGGAGGACAGGTAAGAGCCTGGTAAGGCTTAAGAGAGCTCTGGAATCGAGACAGACGAAAGCGGCTGAGATCGACAGCAAAGCGGGTGAGCATAAGCATAGAAGAGGGCCTTTTCAGGCGCAGGAGCCATCAGCTGCGAGGTCTGGAAAGGCAGCAAGGCCTTAGAAAAGAGCGTTTTTCCTGGGTGAGCCGGAGGGAAGAGAACTTCCCTCCGGTTTTTTGCTTCAGCCTGAAGAAAAAGCTATAGAATCCGGGATCCCGCTATAAAAGACCCGCCTGGTCCTTGCGCTGAGATCCTGAATCCTATAAAATGTTCTCATCTTTGAGATTGCTGGACCGGTTCCGGTTTCATTTTGGAGGATAGAAGAATGGCATCCAAGATCAAAACAATCGGCGTGCTCACGAGCGGCGGTGATGCTCCAGGGATGAACGCGGCGATACGTGCGGTGGTGCGCGGAGCGATTTCCCAGGGGATGAATGTCAAGGGGATCTATCAGGGTTATAAGGGATTGCTGAACGGGGAGATTGCGGATTTGACGGCGCGCAGCGTCTCCGATACCATCTCCAAGGGCGGAACCATGCTGTATACAGCCCGCAGTATGGAGTTCCGGACACCGGAAGGGCAGCAGAAAGCAGCTGATATCCTGCGCGAGAATGGGATTGAGGGACTGGTGGTCATCGGCGGGGATGGTTCTTTCGCGGGAGCCGGGAGGCTTGCCAAACTCGGGATCAACACCATCGGGGTTCCGGGCACCATCGATCTGGACATTGCCTGCACTGAATATACCATCGGTTTCGACACGGCTGTCAACACAGCGATGGAGGCCATCGACAAGGTGCGTGACACTTCTACCTCCCATGAGCGTTGCTCGATCATCGAGGTGATGGGCAGGAATGCCGGCTACATTGCCCTCTGGTGCGGCATTGCCAACGGCGCTGAGGATGTCCTGCTTCCGGAGTCTTACGACTATGATGAACAGAAACTGATCAACAACATCATTGAACTTCGGAAACGGGGAAAGAAGCACCATATCATCATCAACGCGGAGGGCATCGGCCATTCCAGTTCTATGGCAAGGCGTATCGAGGCGGCGACAGGTGTTGAGACGCGTGCGACCATCCTTGGTCACATGCAGAGGGGCGGCAGCCCGACCTGCCGGGACCGTGTGTTCGGTTCCATGATGGGTGCCTACGCTGCAGATCTTCTGGCGGAGGGCAAGTCAGACCGCGTTGTCGGATATCGGGACGGCACCTGGGTGGACTATGACATCACGGAGGCCCTGGAGATGCAGAAGAGCATTCCGGACTACATGGTGCGTGTTGCCAAGGCGTTGAGCATCTGATCTGGAGAAACATCCAGGCATGTATCCTGGGGTCAGATCCTGAAACAGACAGCTCGGATCGTCTTCACAGGTCAGGCAGATCCTCGAGCATTAACACAATCATAAATGGGAATGATTCACTCCGGCCTGTCCGGAGTTTCAGGCAGGGCATGGTCCCTGCCTGAACTGTTTTTGGGGATTGGATCTGGAAAACAGGAAACAGGAAATCAGAAACAGCGCACCCATGAGAGCGCGAAGGGCGGACTTCAGAAAACACAAAGCAGAGAGGAAAGCCGGGGATGACTCCAGGGAGTTTTTGCTGGATTTGCCATAGGCTCTGTTCTGCTGGAGAAAAGCAGGGATTTGGCGGAAACCATCAGAGACACCTGGCTTTTTCTGAGATCGACAGCGATATGAACCAGATGGTGGGGGAGGAATCACATGATCACCAGCACTTCAAACGCGAAAATACGGAACCTGCTCCAGATCAAGCGGAAAAACAAAGAACGGGATGCGCAGGACGCTTTTCTGGTGGAGGGTGTCAAGATGTTTGGCGAGATCCCGCCGGAGCGGATCCGGGAGGTTTATGTCTCTGAGAGCTTCCGGAAAAGTGGGCAGCTGAGGAGCGAACTGGCGGGTCTGAAGAAAAATCTCTATGAAGTGACAGACACGGTGTTCCAGAAGATGTCTGATACCCAGACGCCGCAGGGTGTGATGGCTCTGGTCTCCCAGCTGCATTACCGGGAAGCGGATCTGATCCGGGGAAAGGCTCCTCTGGTCATGATTCTCGAGAACCTCCAGGATCCGGGAAATCTGGGGACCATCATTCGGACCGCGGAGGGGGCCGGTGTGACCGGGATTCTGATCACGAAAGGATCAGCGGATCTTTACAATCCCAAAGTGACGCGTTCCACCATGGGAAGCATCTTCCGGGTGCCTTTCTGCTATACAGAGAATCTCGCTGAGAGCGTGAATGCGATGAAGCGTCAGGGCATCAAGGTATTCGGGGCCCATCTTCAGGGAAGCAGCCCCTACGGAAAAGAGAACTATTGCGGGGGAAGCGCTTTTCTGATCGGCAATGAGAGCCGCGGACTGTCTCCCTCAGCGGTTTCTCTTGCCGATGTGCTGATCCGGATTCCTCTTCTGGGGAAAGTGGAGTCCCTGAACGCGGCGATCGCCTCTGCGGTCCTCATGTATGAGGCCAGGAGGCAGAGAGAAGAAGAATGAGAGAGAACTCCTTGAGTTTTTGCGACCCCCGGGTTCCTCATCCTCATCGAACGTCCCGGCCACCACGACCGAATCGATTGGTTCCTCTGTGCGATGGGCTTCAAGCCAGGTCCTCATCCAGTGCTGGTTGTCCGGCTTGTTCAGCAGCCCGGACAGCAATGATGAGACATCGTCATCGGACAGAGTCTCGGTGTCCGGGATGAACTTCTCGAGAATCGCACCCCGAACGATCAGCCGTTGAGTTCTCCGCTTGCGCTTCAGGTCTTCGATCTGCTTCCTGGCCTGTTTCGCCCTCCGATCAGCCTCGTTCTTTTGCTGCAAGGCTCGCTCCTGTGCTGCTAGCATCTTCTCCATCTGAGTATCCATGTTGCTTGCCTCCTGTGTTGTTGTGAATAAAGGAAAACGGCCAGCTTTCGTGCCGCCCGTTCATGAAATGGTAAAGCCCAGCGGTTCTGAGCCGCTGGGCTGGGTGTATGATACGCTGATCATCATTATCGGACAGGTGGTTGTGTGTCCCGCGCTTCGCATTTCCAAATCGCCATCGGATGATGTGCGATTCGGGCAAGTACAGCAGCATCATCGAATAAC
>CADBUA010000411.1 GCA_902797665.1 uncultured Lachnospiraceae bacterium
CTGTCCATCCCCTGTGACATTTCTGGGTTCCAGGTAAGCGACATCCGTGGAAACGGTGTTTCCAGCAGCCTGGATTTCGCTCTCTGTCCCCGCCTCGGTTCCCGCCTGCTCCGTCTCTGCGGCCCACACCGGGGCACATAAGAGACTCACCGAAAGACCGGCAGCAAGCAGAATCGCGCTCAGTTTCTTTCTCATCTGCATGCACCCCTCAATCATACCGTTCCATGTTTCCTGGCCGGGCGGTCTTCCTTCTTCGTATACAGCATCTCAAACGCGCCGATGACCATCTTGCGGGTATCCTCGGCCTTGATGATCGTATCCACATAGCCGCGCTTTGCAGCCGCCTCCGCGCTCTCCTGCGCCTTCGCAAACACCTCAGCCTTCTCCTTCTGGACGTCGCCGCTCTCATTCGCATACATGATGCCAGCCGCGAGCTTCGCGTCCATCATGCCAATCTGGCTGTCCTCCCAGGCGAAGGTGAGATCCGCGCCCAGGCCCTGGCTGTTCATGATCGAGTAAGCCGATCCGAACGCTTTGCCGACGATCAGGTTGACCTTCGGAACTGTGGCGCTGGCCAGGTTGTAGCTGAGGCCTGCCGCCGCTTTGGCGATGCGATACTCGTTGTGCTTGCTGGCAAGGAAGCCGGAAGCGTTGGTGACAGTCAGAAGCGGGATATCGAACGCGTCACAGAAGCGGACAAATCCGGAAGCCTTCTCGCATCCGCCAGCGCTCAGCACCGGCTTGAATTCCGCGGTCTTCTCGCCCTTCTCATCATAGACTTCCGTGCGGTTGGCAATGGCGCCGACAGTGGTCCCGTTCAGCTTCAGGAAGCCTGTGACCATCTCTTTGCTGTAATCGCCCTTGACCTCCACAAAGAGGTTGTCATCGGAAATCTGGGAAAGCAGGATCGAACTGTCGCCCGCCGCGTTCTCAAGATCTGCGCAAATCCTGTTCAGGTCATCCGTCACCTCGCTGTAAGGAGCCTCATCTTCGTTGTTGGCCGGGAGGATGGAGATAAGCGTGCGGATCTGGGACAGGATGTCCTCCTCGGATCCGACAAAGTCCACAAGTCCGGTAGAGGCGCTCTGGAACGCCGCTGTCGAAGTGTCGTCGTCCTTGTTTCCTGCAAGAGCGTTGGGGGAGTTGACAAAGAGCTTCGCCTTGTCCTTCTCCATGAACACGAAATCACTCATACCGGCTGCCACTGCCAGGCCGCCGCCGCAGCAGCCAAGGACTGCTGTGATCTGTACGATAACTCCGCTTGCGAGAGACATCTTCTTATACAGCTCCGCGAACGCGTTCAGGGCATCTGTGGATTCCTGAAGCCGCAGACCAGTGCTGTCGAGAAGACCAATTACCGGAGCGCCCATCTTCATGGCAAGGTCGTAAAGACGGGTGATCTTCTTTGCGTGCATTTCGCCCAGACTTCCGCCCAGAACCTGAGCATCCTGACTGAACACGTAAACCAGGCTGTCATCGATCAGACCATAGCCCGTGATGACGCCATCCGAAGGCGCCTTCTCGTCTGTCAGGTTGAAGTCCGTGCTTCTGGCAGTCACGCTCTTCCCGATCTCGACGAAACTGTTTTCGTCAAGCAGGGCAGCTATTCTTGCGGCCGCACTGCTCTGTGCTGTATTGCTCATACTATCAGACCTCCATCAAAAAAATTCAAAATCTGCCGTATCTCATACTACTTGAAAAGATTTAGAAGTGCAAGTAGAAAATCCCCCTTTCATTCCATACACCGTTTGCATTTGATGCGTGTCTCATCGATATATGCCCATTCACGTATTTTTCAGCTTCTTGTGATCGCGGGTATCCCCTCCCTTCGCCGTGAACATTCCCAGGCAGAAGATCCCTGCGAGAGATCCTTTTTCGTAACTGTCCAGTTCTCTTTGCGCACTTGCTGCGCAAAGAGAAGTCATACAGCTCAAAAGCAAAGGCAGAGGCGCACATTGAATGCAGGCGCAGGAGCCTGCGCCCGGCCCTGTACCTCCCAGGCGCCTGCGGATGGACAGGTCCCCTTTTTCTATCGATACTGCCCGGTGAGAATAGCGCCCCACGCTGTCTTTGGGTGACGAAAGACCTCGGAAGATTCCCCCTCCTCCAGAATCCTTCCCTCATGAATCACGGCAAGTCTGTCGCACATGCGGAGTGCCTCAACCCGGCTGTGGCTCACAAAAAGAACGCTTTTGTGAAACTCATCAAGGATCTCCAGGGTCTCTTCCATCAGCTGATCCCGGAGATACTCATCGAGGGCGGAGTAGGGTTCATCGAGAAGAAGGATCCTGGGCGATCCCGCCAGGATCCTCCCCAGGGCGCAGCGCTGCTGCTGCCCGCCTGAGAGTTCGCAGGGTATTCTGTCCTCAAGACCCTGAAGGCGCATTTTCCGGATCATCTCTTCTGTAGCCTGAAGATCCTCCTCCTTCAGGAGGGAAAAGAAGCCAAAGCGTCTGCCCCAGGGTGCGCCTCTCTTCTTTTCTTCTGAGAAGAGCTCCTGCATTCTGGCCCCGCGGCAGCCCGCGGCGATATTCTGCCGGACCGTCATGTTTGGAAAAAGCCCATAATTCTGCATCAGATAGCCGCAGCGGCGCTCCTGCGGCCTGAGGCTGATGCCCTGTTCCCGGTCGAAAAAAGTCACGCCGTCCACTACGATCTTTCCTTTGTCTGGCTCCAGAATCCCGGAAATGCAGTGGAGGGTCATGGTCTTTCCACTTCCGGAAGCGCCAAGAAGCCCCGTCACAGAGCTGCCCGGCCCTGACAGGGAGAGATCCAGAGAAAAACCCGGAAACTCCTTTTGTATGTCAATCAGAAATGCCACAAAAGCCTCCCCTGAAGATTCAATTTCTGTCTTTCCATCCATCCCCTTCCAGAAAGCTGAGAAAGAGAAGCCCAATGCCGGAAAGAACCAGATTGATGAGGACCCAGAACATCGCTCCCCGCTCATCCCCGGTCCGCCAGAGCTGGTAAACCGTCGTGGAGATGGTTGCCGTCCTTCTGGGGATGTAGCCGGCCAGCATGGAGGTTGCCCCGTACTCTCCCAACGCCCGGGCGAAAGCCAGGACGCCGCCGGCCAGAATTCCCTGCCGGCAGACCGGCATCCGCACGTGCCAGAAAATCCAGCGATCGCTGAGCCCCAGGGTTTGGCCGCTCCACTGATAGGTCAGATCAAAGCTCTGAAAACTGCCCCGCGCGGTCCGATACATAAGCGGAAAAGCCACGACAAAAGCCGCGAGGACAGCTCCCTTCCAGTCCATGACAAGGCGGACACCGAAGGAGGCGAGAAAGCGGCCGAGAGGATGCCGGGGGCCAATGAGCAAAAGGAGAAAGTATCCGGAAACTGTCGGGGGAAGCACCAGGGGCATGGTCAGCAGCACGTCCAGAAGGGTTCTGAATGGCTGCGGCAGCTTCGCGCTCTCATACGCGGCAAAGATCCCGGCAAAAAAGACCAGAATGCCGGAAAGCGCGCCGATTCTGAGACTGTTCCAGAGGGGATAGAAATCCATATATCGTCTTCCTTCCATAACAGCTGCTGAGAGATGCCAGGCAGAAGAGCTGGGGTCTTCAGCAATCCTCTGTGCAGCAAAAAAGGGGGAATGACTTCCCCCGCCTTCTTTGATTCCTGCCAGCTGTCCAGTCGCAGGCTCTTATCCAGGTACAAGGCCGGGCGCAGGCTCCTATACCCGCATTGAAAGTGAGCCCGACCTTTGCTTTTGAACTGTATGGCCACGCTCAGCGCAGAGTGCGTAAAGCGGACTGGACATATGATTCCTGAATTCTTTGATCCTTGTATCTCTCAGACCCCCAGTTTGACATCCGCTTCCTCTTCCGCCTCGGCTTTAAAGTCTTCGACTTTTACCGGGTTGATGGCCGGAAGCCCGTCCACGGAGTCTGTGCCGAAGTGGCGGAGAAACTCCTCGGTGGTTCCAAACAGGATCGGACGGCCAGGTGCGTCC
>CADBUA010000412.1 GCA_902797665.1 uncultured Lachnospiraceae bacterium
GGTCTCTTTCAGGCGCGTCAGGCTTACTCATTCAGTGCTGAAAGTAATAGCCGACTCCCCACTTGGTGTGGACATATTTCGGATCACTGGGATTGTCCTCAATCTTCTCCCGGAGCCTTCGGATGTGCACATCTACCGTCCGGACATCGCCCGGATACTCATAGCCCCAGACCAGGTTCAGCAGGTTCTCCCGGCTGAAGACCTTGTTGGGATTCAGCACCAGGATCTCAAGCACATCAAACTCCTTGGCCGTCAGGTTGATATCCTGTCCTGCGACGGATACCCTGCGGGCATCGCAGTCCATCGCCAGTTCCCCGGCCTGCACAATCTTCTTATCGTCGGACTCATCCGTCTTCTTGGTGCTTGTCCGTCTCATGATTGCCTTCAGCCTTGCCTTGACCTCCAGGATGTTGAACGGCTTGGTGATGTAGTCGTCCGCCCCGTACTCCAGACCCATGATCTTATCCATGTCCTCGCCCTTGGCGGTGAGCATGATGATGGGAACATTGGAAAACTCCCGGATCTGCTGGCAGACTTCCAGACCGTCCATCTTCGGGAGCATCAAATCCAGAAGAATGATGTCATAGTCATTCTCCCGGGCCTTCTCCAGTGCCTGCTCCCCGTCATATGCACTGTCGACGATCATGTCATCCTGCTCCAGGCTGAATCGGATTCCCTTCACAATCAGCCTTTCGTCGTCAACCACCAGAATTTTTTTTGCCATACCCCCCGGCTCCTGTCACAACAGCCCGGACCTGAAACTTCTATACCGGGATGCGGAATGATTACTCCGCCCGCGGGTATATTTGAGGAATTTCTGATTCCCTCCTTCTTCTCCGCAAAACCGCAGCGGACCGGGCCTTTTCCTCTGCAATTCATAATCTTAACAAATTTGAAACAATTTAGCAAGAAAAAGGAAAGGCCCTGCGGAACTCTGTCATTCTTGTTTAAACATTTTGCTTCCCCTGTAGTCGTCCTGAAAGCCAAACCGCGCTCAATGAGGATGTGGGAAAAGCCCTGGCTAAGAGCCAGAAAAAGCCCCTCAGACAGTTTCCCTGAGCCTGGCTGCCTGAGCTTTAAGGATCCCGCTCTTTTCTTTCACGCAAAGCCATGGCGATGGGCGTCCTGCTGCCTGTGGGGCTTTTTCCCCTCTCTATTTCTCCTGTCTTTGGGCAGCCCGGTCCTCCACTGCCCAGCTCTCCGCCGCGCGGACAGCCCGCTTCCAGCCCTTCAGGAGCTCTTGTCTCTGATTCTCTTCCATCGTCGACTCAAAGACATTCCCCAGGGCCCAGTTTTCCTTCAGTTCCTCGAGATCCTTCCAGTAGTTGATGGCCAGGCCGGCCAGGAAGGCCGCTCCCATGGCGGTGGTTTCCACACACTGAGGCCGGATGACCACCGTGTCCAGAAGATCCGCCTGGAACTGCATCAGGAAATCGTTGGCGGAGGCTCCGCCATCCACCTTCAGTTCTGTGATTTTGAGTCCGGCGTCCAGCTCCATCGCGCTGAGAACATCCGCGGACTGGTAGGCCAGAGACTCCACGGTTGCCCGGATCAGATGCTCCTTGGACACACCTCTGGTCAGCCCGACGATCATCCCGCGGGCGTAGGGATTCCAATAAGGCGCGCCGAGTCCTGTGAAAGCCGGCACCACATAACAGCCGTTGGTGTCCGGAACCCGCCTGCAGTAACTCTCCGTCTCTGGTGCGCTTCTCACCATACGAAGCTCATCCCGGAGCCACTGAATTGAGGCGCCCGCCACAAACACAGAGCCCTCCAGGGCGTAGCTGACAGAGCCTTTCTCCAGGGAGACTGCGATGGTTGAGAGCAGGCCGTTTCTGGAGTCCACGACTTTGTCCCCGGTATTCAGGAGCATGAAGCAGCCCGTGCCGTAGGTGTTCTTGACCATGCCTGGCTCGAAGCAGCACTGTCCGAACAGAGCAGCCTGCTGGTCTCCTGCCGCCCCCGAAATCGGAATGCCATCTCCGATCAGACAGTCCTTAGTCCTCCCATAGCAGTAACTGGAGGGCAGAACTTCCGGAAGCATACATCTGGGAATATCCAGCTTCTCCAGAATCTCGTCGTCCCAGCAGAGTTTATGAATGTCGAAAAGCATGGTCCTGGAGGCGTTGGTATAGTCTGTCACATGTACCTGCCGGTCGGTCAGGTTCCAGATGAGCCAGGTGTCAACAGTGCCAAAGAGGAGCTCTCCCCTCTTTGCCCGCTCCCTGGCCCCCTCCACGTGATCCAGGATCCACTTGAGCTTGGTCGCAGAAAAATAGGGGTCCGGAATCAGTCCTGTCTTCTGGCGGATGCTCTCTCCGAAGCCATCCCTGATCAGTTCTTCGATCATCGGGGCGGTCCTGCGGCACTGCCAGACGATGGCATTCATGATGGGGCGGCCGGTCGCTTTTTCCCAGACAATCGTGGTCTCTCTCTGGTTTGTGATGCCGACTGCGGCAATGTTCTCTGACACCGCGCCAATCTTGCCCATCGCCTCCGCCGCGACGGAGATCTGCGAGGACCAGATATCCATAGGGTTGTGCTCCACCCAGCCCGGATGGGGATAGATCTGCTCAAACTCCCGCTGAGAAACCGAACAGATGCTTCCTTTCTTGTCAAAGAGAATACACCTGGAGCTTGTCGTCCCCGCGTCCAGTGCCATAATGTACTGATTCAGTTCCATTCCGGTCCATCCTTTCTATACTATAAACCTGCTATAAACCTGCTATAAGCCTGCTATGA
>CADBUA010000413.1 GCA_902797665.1 uncultured Lachnospiraceae bacterium
ATCTGACCCCAGGGGAAGGAGCTTCCGTCGTCATCACTGCCAATGACAGTGCTGTTGCTGGCGCTCTGCCTCTGCTGTTCTCTGGCTTTCTTCACTTCCTCAGACGGTTCATCAAGGGTGATCTCTACCGTCTCTTCCTTATACTTGTTGCCTTCCGGACGCTGAATGGTCAGCTCCACGGTCTCACCGGCTTCATAGTAGGTGATCTGCTTGAGCAGGGAATCCCTGGTGGAGATGGTCACACCGTCAAAGCGGGTGATGACATCACCCTTCTCCAGGCCTGCCTTGTCCGCTGCGGAGCCTTTCTCGACAGAGTAGACGTAAGCACCCTGCGGGATGTCATACATCGAGCTTGCCTCATCAGAGACTGCGGCCACAGTAACACCCATATAGCCATATTCGTCCAGCGCGTCTCTGGTCTTCCGGTTGATCAGTTCCTGGAGTACCGGGATCGCACTGCTGATCGGGACAGCATAGCCAACGTTATCGCCCTCTGTCGCGCCAGCGTTGAAGATCCCAATAACCTCACCGTTCTTGTTCAGAACCGGTCCGCCACTCTGGCCCTGATTGGCAGCGCCGTCGGTCTCAAATTCTGTCCACTTGTGGCCGTCAAGCTCGAGTTCGACATTGACAGCCGCGACTATACCGGAGGTGACCGTCAGACCCCAGCCCAGCGTGTTGCCGATGGTGATGGCTGTCTGACCAACCTTGATGTTATCGGAGTTGCCCAGAACCGCGATCTTCAGTTCCTTCAGCACTTCATCCGGGATATCGGAAAGCTGCACCGCCACAACCGCCACATCGGTCCCCGGGTCAGCTCCTTTGACCTTTGCCGGTACCAGAAGTTCATCCTGATCCTCCACGTCCACGGAGAAGCAGATCGTGACATCCGTCGCATCCTCGACCACGTGGTTATTCGTCGCGATCAGAAGCTCATCATCATTCTGCGCAATGATAAAGCCGGAAGCCGCTCCCTCGACCTCGACCTGCTGGGTCCCGCCGAAGTAGCTCTCAATCTCCGCCACGGTCTTCTCCGAGATCGTGACGATGGACGGCATAACCTCCTCCACGATATTAGAGACGTCGATGGCCATGACAGCCGCTTCGGACGTGTCCGTCGTCTCAAGCTGGGTGTATTCCCTCTTCTCTGTCTCCTCCTCTTTCTCCTCGGTTTCCTCCTCTTTCTCTGTCTCCACCTCAGTCTCGGAGACGGACAGCTTTGTGTCCGCGTAAGCAAAGCCAGTGCTCACTGCACTCATCGTCAGCGCTGCTGCCAGAATCCCACCCATCATCTTTGCGGAATACTTTCTGTTCAACATGTCTTGCCCCTTTCTCAAATCGTCATACCGAAACGCATCAGAACAGTCTCCTGACAGTCTCCTGCATCCTCGGTATCTGCCCGCCAGCGTCGATCGAACATGCATCAGCGCTGCGGAAGATCCTGCGGGAGAACCCGCCGCTTAATCAGAACGGTTTTTTCCGTCCCGCTTCATGTTCTGAGAGCTATATTAGCGGTGCTTTGTGTCTTCCCTGTGAAGAGACTATGACCAGTTTTTGACCTTTTTTCCCTCGGCCTAAAGCTGCAGATAGGCCAGGCCTTAGCGGCACAAAAAAAAGCGGAAGATGTCTTCCGCCTGTCATTCTCTTTCAGCTGCCCTGCCGCAGGCTCCTTTCCAGGTACGAGGCCAGCCTGAGGCTCCTGGGCCCGCATTCAATGTGCGACCGGTCTTTGCCAGCATTCAATGTACACCCGGCCCTTTCTTTTGAACTGTATCAGTATGTTTGCGCGGCAAGCGCGCAAACATACCTGGCAGTTACAGAATATCAAAGCTCATCTCGTCCTGGATCGCTTTCTTACTCCGATTTTATTCCGAGTACACCCGGATCACGGAAGCGATGTTTTTGACCACACTGGAGGAGTTCAGGATCAGCATCGCGTCCCGGATATGACGCTCCCGTACCTTGCTGGTGACGATGACCAGTTCCGCCAGGTCGTTCACCTTGTCCTTCTGAATAACCTGCTCGATGGAGACCGAATTATTGCCAAAAATGCTGGCGATGGTGGCCAGAACACCCGGCTTGTCCTCCACTTCCATCCTCAGATAGTAGCTGGAACAGATGTTGTCAATCCGTTTGATGGGGATCTTGCGGTAGACATTATCCCGGGTCGAGCCCTGGGCATGAATGACCGTATGCCGCGCCACGGAGAACACATCCCCGCAGACTGCGCTGGCGGTCGGCATCTCCCCTGCCCCGTAGCCATAAAACATGACATCACCCACCGCGTCTCCCATGACATAGACTGCGTTGTAGGAGCCGGAGACCGTGGCCAGGGGATGATTCAGCGGGATCAGCATGGGATGCACCCGGACCTCAACCCCTTCGTCTGTGTTCTGAGCCAGGCCGATCAGCTTGATCTTCCAGCCCAGGGCATTGGCGTAGCGGATATCTTTCTGGCTGATCTTGGTGATCCCCTCCGTGTAGACATCCCGGAAGGTGACCCTGGTGTGGAACGCAATCGTCGCCATGATGGCGACCTTTCTTGCCGCGTCATGGCCTTCGACATCCGCTGTGGGATCAGCCTCGGCATAGCCGAGAGAAGTGGCCTCCGCCAGGGCGTCCGCATAGTCCATCCCTTCATCAGACATCTTTGAGAGAATGAAGTTGGTGGTGCCGTTGACAATTCCCATGATCTCGGAAATCTCGTTGGCTGCCAGGCTGTTCTTCAGCGGGCTTATGATCGGAATGCCACCCGCCACGGAAGCCTCAAAGCGCAGCTCCACATTGTTCTCCTCCGCGATCTCCAGGAGTTCTCCTCCCCGGTCCGCGATCAGGTCCTTGTTGGCTGTCACAACACTTTTTCCGGCTTTGAGCGCGTCCCGGATGTAGGTGTAGGCAGGCTCAATCCCTCCCATCACCTCGACGACGATCTCAATCTCCGGGTCGTCAACGATCTCCTCAAAATTGCAGGTGAGGATCGAAGGGTCATCGACATCCATCTCGTGGCGCTTCGGATTGCGGACCAGGACCTTTTTCAGATGAAGCTCCGTGTTGAGCTTCTGCATCATCTCAGGGGCCTGTCTCTTCAGTACCTTGTACACACCGCCGCCCACGGTTCCCAGGCCCAGCAGTGCTATATTCATTCCATCTTTTCCCATTTTTCCGGCTTTCTCTGACAGTTCCAAGGCTCCGTCCGGCATTCGCTCTCCGGCAGAGCACGGCATCAGCTGAGATTTTACCGATATAACCCCCGCTTTGCAACTCTTTTCAGAGAAAGGAACCAGCCCTTTGTCTGAAGCTCCCGCATGATGGTGCGCGTAAACGCATAGAAAAGCCCTTCTTTCATTGGCTGATCCATATGAAAGAAGGGCTTTTTCCAGATTTTATACCGGGAACCATTTGAATCTGCCAGGTGTTTCAGCGCTGTATGCCCGATCGCGGGTATCTTTCAGATCAGACAGGAAACACGAACAGCCGGCCCTTGCTGAACGTCCCTGGGACAATCGTCACTTATTGTAGTTGACGATGACACCAAAATCAGGCTTCAGGCTTGCTCCGCCGATCAGTCCGCCGTCGATATCCGGCATCGCCAACAGTTCCTTGCAGTTCTTTGCGTTCATGGAGCCGCCGTACTGAATGCGAATTGCTTCCGCTGTATCGCTGTCATAGATCTCAGCAATGGTCTCGCGGATTGCCTTGCAGACTTCCTCAGCCTGCTCATTGCTCGCGGTCCTGCCGGTTCCGATCGCCCAGATCGGCTCGTAAGCGATCACAGTGCCCTTGGCCTGATCAGCGGTCACGCCCATGTAACCTACCTTGACCTGCTGGCGGATGAAATCCATGGTCACGCCCTGTTCTCTCTGCTCCAGAGACTCGCCGCAGCACATGATCGGGACAATGCCGTACTCCAATGCCTTGAGGATCTTCTTGTTGACATCCTCAGAGGTCTCACCGAAGTAGCCTCTCCGCTCGGAATGGCCGAGGACAACATACTTGACGCCCACGTCAGCGAGCATAGCCGGGGAGATCTCGCCCGTGAAGGCACCCTTCTCCTCGAAGTACATATTCTCAGCGCCGAGGTTGACGTTCGTCCCCTGGATCGCCTCGGATACCGGGACCAGATCGATCGCCGGAACACAATAGACGACATCGACATCCGGGTTGTCCACCAAAGGCTTCAGCGTCTCGCAGAGTGCCTTCGCCTCGGTCGGAGTCATGTTCATCTTCCAGTTGCCCGCTATGATTTTCTTCCGTGCCATTTCTGTATCTCCTTCTTTACTCCTCTATGGACTGGCCGGCAGGAATTCCTGCCGGCCCAACTCCGGGACGCTGCCCGGAGATCTCATCACTTGTCGTTCGCTGCCACAACGCCCGGAAGATCCTTGCCCTCGAGGAATTCCAGGGAAGCACCGCCGCCGGTAGAGATGTGGGTCATCTTGGAACCATAACCCAGCTGGTTGACAGCCGCCGCGGAGTCGCCGCCGCCGATGACGGTAACTGCCTCAGTCTCTGCCAGCGCCGCGGCAACAGCCTTGGTGCCGACTGCCAGCGTCGGATTCTCAAACACGCCCATCGGGCCATTCCAGACAACTGTCTTGGCTGACTTGACCGCGTCCGTATACAGTGCGATGGTCTTCGGGCCAATGTCCATGCCCATCTTGTCAGCCGGGATCTTGTCCGCGTCAACTGTGATGGTATCAATCGCAGCATCAATCGGATCCGGGAATACATCCGTGCATACCGCATCGATGGGAAGCAGCAGCTGCTTGCCAAGCTTCTCGGCCTTCTCGATCATCTCCTTGCAATAATCGATCTTGGTCTCGTCAAGCAGGGACTTGCCAACCTCATAGCCCTTCGCCTTCAGGAAGGTGTAGGCCATGCCGCCGCCGATGATCAATGTGTCGCACTTCTCAAGCAGGTTGGAGATAACATTCAGCTTGTCCGCAACCTTGGCACCGCCCAGGATGGCGACGAAGGGGCGCTTCGGGTCGTCGACCGCATTGCCCAGGAACTGGATCTCCTTCTCCATCAGGTAGCCAACCACACAGGGGCCATCCAGGAACTGCGTGACGCCGACGTTGGAGCTGTGTGCTCTGTGGGCCGTGCCGAACGCGTCATTGACGAATACATCCGCCAGGGAAGCGAGTTCTTTGCTGAGCGCCTCACCGTTCTTGGTCTCTTCTGCCCTGTAGCGGGTGTTCTGAAGAAGAACGACATCCCCGTCATTCATGGCTTCCACTGCAGCCTTGGCATTCGGGCCGACAACACAGTCGTCCGCGGCGAACTTCACTTCCGTGCCGAGAAGCTCGCTCAGTCTGACAGCGACAGGAGCCAGCGACAGTTCCGGCTTCGCCTCTCCCTTGGGCTTGCCGAGATGGGAGCAGAGGATCACCTTTCCGCCGTCCGCGATCAGCTTCTTGATCGTCGGGAGTGCCGCCACCAGACGATTCTCATCTGTGATCACGCCAGCTTTGAGCGGGACGTTGAAATCGCAGCGGACCAGGACTCTCTTGCCCTTGACGTTGATATCATCAACTGTTTTCTTGTTCAGCATATCGGTTCTCCTTCATACGATATCGCAAATCTTTCAGGTCAGGAAAACGGGGTCCGGTCCCTAGAGACCGGACCCCGCTTCAGGCCTTCGCCATTATCTTATCTGTGAATTACTGAAGCTCCGCGAAGTACTTGATCGTGCGGACCATCTGGCTTGTGTAGGAGCTCTCATTGTCATACCAGGAGACAACCTGAACCAGAGTCTTGTCGCCCATCGGCAGAACCTTTGTCTGAGTCGCATCAAAGATGGAGCCAGCGGTGCTGTTGATGATATCAGCAGAGACGATCTCATCGGTGTTGTACTCGAAGGACTCGGTCTCTTCCTTCTTCATCTGTGCATTGACCTGATCCGCGGTGACGACTGCGTCGACAACTGCGTCAAGGATGGTGGTGGAGCCGGTAGCTACCGGAACACGCTGTGCAGCGCCGTTCAGCTTGCCGTTCAGTTCCGGGATGACAAGGCCAATCGCCTTCGCAGCGCCGGAGGAAGCCGGAGTGATGTTCTGGGCTGCAGCGCGGCTGCGGCGAAGGTTGCCCTTCCTCTGCGGGCCATCCAGAACCATCTGGTCGCCAGTGTAAGCATGAACAGTGGTCATGAAGCCGGACTCGACCGGAGCAAGGTCGTTCAGAGCCTTTGCCATCGGAGCGAGGCAGTTGGTGGTGCAGGAAGCTGCGGAGATGATGGTATCAGTGGGCTTCAGATCCTTGTGGTTGACGTTGAAAACGATGGTCGGAAGGTCATTGCCAGCCGGAGCAGAGATAACGACCTTGCGGGCACCTGCATCAATGTGAGCCTGGCTCTTCGCCTTGCTGGTGTAGAAACCTGTGCACTCAAGAACGACGTCGACCTTCAGCTCTCCCCACGGAAGATTCTTCGCGTCGGTCTCCTTGAAGATCTCGATCTCCTTACCGTTGACAATGATGGAATGATCGGTGGAATCAACGGTTCCGTCGTAACGGCCATGAGTCGTGTCATACTTCAGAAGGTAGGCAAGCATTTCCGGGCTGGTCAGATCGTTGATCGCGACAACTTCGTAGCCCTCAGCCTGGAACATCTGACGGAATGCAAGGCGGCCAATACGTCCAAAACCATTGATTGCAACTTTTACAGCCATAATTACAAATCCTCCTAAAGAAAAAGTTTTTGAATTGGGTAGAAACCATGTCGAGGCGCCGCACGAGATCCCCCATGCGTCACATTGACTCAACTTAGTAATTATTCTATAGAATTCCCTAAGAAAAATCAAGGGTCCTTGGATTCATGGAAGTGAAAAAAGCATGCCTTGAGATAGACATTTTTGGGCGTAATGACTATCATGAAAAGTCCAGGTTAATCGATTCTGTTTTTCTTTTCCTGCAATTCACAAAGAAAAACGGAGATCAGGCCCATTCTCTTTGCAGTTTGCCATCCGGGGTTTCAGAATGCAGATGGGACTGCTGCCCGCATGAGAATAGAGGCATACCCCTCCAGGAGGTTATTCACGCCTGCATTGACATCTTATTCAGAAAAGCAAAGGAGACCGAATGATACTCTATGACTTTCATCTGCACAGTTCCTTCTCCACAGACTCAGACGCTCCGCTCCAGGAAATGATTGAAGAGGCCCAGAGGCAGGAGCTCTCCGGAGTCTGTGTCACCGAGCACCTGGACCGGGATTTTGTTCCGGAACCCGGGCTTTTTGAGGCCGATCCCGGCAAGGTTCTCCAGGAAATCCGCCGCCTGCAAAGGCTCTATGGCGAAAGGATAGAGATTCTTTTCGGCATGGAACTGGGGCTTCAGGAGCATCTCGGTCCCTATTATGAAAATCTGGCCGCTGCCTATCCTTTCGACTTTCTCATTGCCTCCCAGCATCTGGTGGAGGGAAAAGACCCTTACGAGAAAAATGCCTGGACAGGCCGGACGGTCTCCTCCCTCCTTCTTTCCTACTACGAGGAGATGTATGAGAACCTGAAAAAGATGACAGCCTGGGATACCCTGGCTCATCTGGACTACATCATCCGCTATGTCCCGGAAGGAACCCCGGAGGGGGAGAAGGAGGAATGGGACAAAATCAACGAGCTGCTTCCGGAGATCCTCCGCCTGCTGATAATGCAGGGAAAATGTCTCGAGATCAACACGGCGGGCCTTAGGACTTCCATCAAAAGAACCAACCCTTCCCGGGAGCTCATCTCCCTCTACAGAGACCTGGGCGGAAGGAAGCTTACCATCGGCTCTGACGCCCACGATCCCGCCTGGGTCGGATACGGTTTTGAGAAAGCACGGAAGATGCTGAAAGAACTGGGTTTCTCTGCCTATTCCATCTTTCGGGGTCGGAAAGAGACAGAGCTCCCACTTTAAGCCCTCTTTCTTATCACTCTTTTCTTTTTTGCTTTTGAGCTGTAGCAGCTCGCTTGGCGGCAAGCGGCCCATGCGGACTGGACAGTTCCCTTTTATCTACATACAGGGCAAATCAGGACAAGTGATAAAGTGGATTCCGGCTCCGGAGCCTTGAGGTGATCTGCCCCAGCACTTTCACCACTTCATCAATCTCCTCCACCGTGTTGTAGATGCCAAGGCTCAGGCGGAGGGCGCTCTTCGCCTCCTCCCTCCCTCTTCCGATGGCAAGAAGCACATGGGAAGGTTCTGTAGAGCCCGTCGAGCAGGCACTCCCGGCTGAGACTGCGATCTCCTCCCGGTCCAGGAGAGCCGCGAGGGATTCCCCATCTGCCCCCTGAAAACAGAAATTCACGTTCCCAGGCAGACGCCTCTGGGCGAAGTAGTGAACGTCTCCCCGGGGATCAAAGCCGTTCAGGACAACGTCCGGGATCTCCCGAAAGATCCGCTCCACCAGAAGATCCCGGAGCATGCAGAGATGGCCGATGCGCTCCTTCATATCCTCCCGGGCCAGCTGCATGGCCTTCCCGAATCCCACCAGAGCCGGGATGTTCTCCGTCCCCGCCCGGAAGCCGAATTCCTGGGATCCCCCATCAATCAAAGGCAAAATGGAGACGCCGCTTCGGATGTAGAGAAGACCGGCCCCCTTGGGTCCATACAGCTTGTGGCTGCTGGCAGACAAAAGGTCGATCTTCATTTCACGGACATCGAGTGGAATCTGCCCAAAAGCCTGGACCGCGTCAGTATGGAAAAGAATCCCCTGCGATCTGGCAATCTCCCCGATCCGGGCGATGGGCTGGATGGTGCCGATCTCATTGTTGGCTGCCATGACTGAGATCAGGACCGTCTCCGGCCGGATGGCCCGCCTGAGCGCATCCGGATCCAGCAGACCGTTTTCATCCACTTGAAGGTAGGTCACTGAGAAGCCCATGCGTTCCAGTGCCCTCAAAGGCATAAGGACGGACGAATGCTCAATCTTTGTCGTGATGATGTGGGGCATCTGTCTGGATCTTCCGTTTCCTCCTCCGATGGGGAAAATGCCTTTTTCCTCGGCCGCTCTCAGTGCCGCCCCCTTGATTGCCTGGTTGTTGGACTCACTGGCCCCAGAGGTAAAGCAGACTTCACGAAGCTCCGCGTGAAGGAGCGCTGCCGCGGCGATCTTCGCCGTCCTTATGGCATTTCGGCTCTCCTGCCCGAGTTCATAGACCGTGGAGGCATTCCCATAATACTGCGTGAAGTAGGGGAGCATCTCATCGACAGCCACCGGCAGCGTCCGGGTGGTGGCCGCATTATCGAAGTAGATCATACGCTTCTCCTTCTCCTCTCTTATTAATTCTTTTGAATTATTATGATAAATCGAAAGAATGATGTTTATTCAGATGAAATATCATTTATCTGCATTCATTCTATCGGTATTGTATTATCATTTCTTTTGCTGCACATGTGTATATCTTAA
>CADBUA010000414.1 GCA_902797665.1 uncultured Lachnospiraceae bacterium
TGATATGTTTAAATATATCATAGCTTACCAACCCACACCTTTCCGCATTGCACTGTATTATCCTGTCCTATGGCATGATATACTATACAATTCTATGGGACAATAATGTTATCTTTAATTAATGTTTTATATTATGATGCATGGTATTATGCTGCATTCCGTATTTATGCTGCCGCTTCAGCCAGGCATCACTTTCACGTAAACTTTTCTCGTTCTGCTGCCGTCATACTCCAGCAGGTAGATTCCCTGCCAGGTTCCGAGCAGAAGCCTGCCCTTATGGATAATCACAGTCTCTGAGAAACCCATCATGGAGGATTTCAGATGCGCGGCAGAGTTCCCCTCAAAATGGAGGTAGTTGTCCTCCCAGGGAACGATCTTGTTGATCTCCTTGCAAAAATCCGTCTGTACATCCGGATCCGCGTTCTCATTGATCGTGATCGCCGCTGTCGTATGCGGGATAAAGACCACGCAGATCCCCGAAACGATGCCAGAATGAGCTACAATCTCCTGCACCTGGCGCGTGATATCAATCATCTGCGTATGACTGCCTGTGCCAACATCAAACCGGTAAAGACCGGATTCCAGATCCACAAATGACACTTTTCAACCTCCTGATAATTCGCCGCCGTTATGCCGGCGGAAGTGAGCTGCGGGTATCTCTGTCCGTGCTTTCTGCCGCCTGCGCTCTGCCTCTTTCAGACGAAGCCCCAACCCAGCGTCAGATCCCATCAAACCACTCAGCCAGATCCCGGAAAACCTGCTCTCTGTCGTCCTCATTCAGGATTTCGTGGCGGTCGTTCTCATACAGTTTGAGCGTCACGTTCCTGAGGCCGAGTTTCCGATAGTGTTCCAGCACCTTTGGGCAGCTCTTCGCTCCTCCGACCGGGTCCAGGGCGCCGGAGATGATCAGCAGCGGAAGATCTTTCCGAATCCTTTCCTCCCGATCGCCGGAGGCGAGCGCCTTCAGGCACTGGAAAAAGTCCGCGTAAGCCCCGACGGTGAACTCAAATCCGCAGAGATCATCCGCGATATAACGGTCCACGTTTTCCTCATTTACCGAAAGCCAGTCAAACGGGGTTCTTGCAGGCTCAAAGGCTTTGTTGCTTCTTCCGGTTACGAGCTGGGTCAGGAGCGCGCTTTTAGAGAAAGGCCCGTTCTTTTTCTTCGAGCGTTTGGCGATCCACAGGCCCAGACTGGCCGTAGGCCGCGGGATCCATCCGGTCCCCATAAAGACAGCCGCGTCAATTCTGTCCGGATACAGTGCGGTATAGCGGCGCACCAGGAAGGCACCCATGCTGTGCCCCAGCAGGATCCGCTTCTTTCCGGGCCAGTTTTTTTCCGCGAGATCTCCGACAGCGCTGATATCATCGATCAGGATATTCAGCCCATTCTCCTCATGAAAGAATCCCAGTCTCTTCGGTTCCGTGACGGATTGTCCGTGTCCCAGAAGATCATGGCCAATCACGGCAAAGCCGTGTTCGGCCAGATACGATGCGAACGCATCGTATCTTTGGATGTACTCAGCCATGCCATGGACCAGTTGAACGACCGCCTTGATTTCCCCATGATCAGGCTCCCAGGTAATCTCGTGGATCTGTGTTTTCCCATCCGCTGACAGAAAGAATCCTTCTTCCCTTTTCATGTCAAATGCCTCCTTCATCACCCATCCCGTTGAGATTTCCCACTTTTTCTCTTCTGTTCTGTAGTACCACGCTTTGCGCAGCAAGTGCGCAAAGCTGACTGGTCAGTTCCCTTTTTCTGCCCGATCATTGACTCGTCTGACGGTTTCCGTCTTTCCTGCTCTCTGTTTCCCCGCTTCCGGCCCCTGTTTCCTGGATCCTCTCTCATCCCAAAGATTCGGTCTTTCTCTGAGTTTCTTCCAGAATCAGGCACTGATAGGCCTCAAGGCAGATGGCCCCCTCGACCCTTTCACCGCTTTCAGCGTTCTGGTAGGGCTTCCGAAAGAATACCTCCACCATCCTGTTGTTGAAGTTCTGGACGAAAGCAAGCTTTCTCCCGTCTCCCTGGCGGCAGGAGACTGTCACTCCATGTACAGGTTCCATCTCAATCGGGCATTTCACTCCTGCTTCCCTGAGCGCCTCATCCAGAAGTTTTCCAATAAAATCTTCCCTTCCCTCTGCTGCCGCGTACAGGGCCTTTCCTTTGCCATACCCATGGATCGTGAGGGCCGGACTGCCCGCGTAGTAGTTCTTCCCGTAGACTGCCAAGACCTCAGCGCCCTCTGCATGGATGACGCCGCAGACATCCTTCACCAGGAAATGGTCTTCTCCCCAGTCAATCGTGTTCTGCATGTAGGGAGCTGACACATCATACTCCTCCGGGCGGATCCCCAGAAGGTCAGCAAGGGGGTGTACCTGCAGAAAGCAGAGATCATTTTCATCCACGATCCCGCTCCAGCAGGTGGTGACGAAGACACCGCCATTTTCAACAAAGCGACGAACCTTCTCCACCCATCCCTTCCGGTACATATAGTTGAAGGGGGCAAATACCAGCCGGTAGGGGGTGAGGTCACTGTCCATATCGATCAGGTCGGTGTCGATCCCTCTGTCCCAGAACGCCCCATAATATGTCAGGAAACGCTTGTTGAAATCAAAGGGATTCACCAGAGCCTGCGCATCGTTTACTGCCCAGATGTTCTCCCAGTCGTAGAGGATGGCCGCCTGCGGCCTGTTGACAGTTCCAAGGACCCTGGGGGCAAGCTTTTCAAGCCGCTCTCCCAGGGCTTTGACCTCCCGAAAGACACGGGTGTTATTGCCGTTCAGCTGGCTGATCACAGCCCCGTGGAACTTTTCAGAGGAGCCCCTGGAGGCACGCCACTGGAAATACTGGACGCTGTCCGCCCCGTTGGCGATCGCCTGGAGGGAGGAAAGCATGTGCATACCCGGACGCTTGATGATGTTCCTGGGCGTCCAGTTGACGGAGGATACCACACTCTCCATCAGAAGAAAGGGCATCCGCTTCAGGCTGCGGGTGAGCGCGTAATAGAGGGATGCCCACTGAGCCATTTTCGTGTCATCCTCCTGGATGTGCCACTGGGGATAACAGTCCACAGAGACAAAGTCCAGTTCCCCGGCCCATTTGAAATAGTCCAGAGGATCAAAGGTTCCCATCATGTTGGTGCAGACAGGCCTGTCAGAGTATTTCCTGACCGCGTCCCGCTCCGCCCTGGCAAAGTCCAGCATCCGGGCGGACACAAAGCGGCGGTAGTCCAGCTTGATCCCATGCATGGTATGCTCTGAGCCTTCCCCCGGACAATGGATCTGCTCCCAGGAAGTAAAGCGGTTGCTCCAGAAGCCCGCCCACCAGGCCCTGTTGAGCTTCTCAAGGGTTCCATAGCGTTCCTTCAGGTAGGTCCGGAAGGCAGCCTCACAGTAAGGACAGTGGCAGCCGATAAAAGTCTGCGCGTCCGAATCTCCCCCATACTCATTGGAGAGATGCCAGGCGATCACGCCGGGATGCTTTCCCAGTCTCCTGGCGAGGGCTTCATTGATCCCCTGCATCTTCCGGCGGAGGACTGGGGAGCTGGGGCAAAAGTTGTGCCTTTGTCCATGCATTCGGCGGATCCCGTGTTCATCCACCTTCATGACTTCAGGGTATTTCTCTGTCAGCCAGTGAGGCATGGCCCCGGTCGGAGTCGCCAGGATGGTGCGGATGCCATTCTCATACAAACGGTCCACCGTCTTCTCCAGCCAGTCCAGATCATATCTTCCCTCTTCAGGTTCCTCCATCGACCAGGCAAAGACCCCCAAAGTCGCCTCGTTGATATGCGCCTCCTTCATGAAGCGGATATCATCCTCGAGGGTATCCGGCCGATCCAGCCACTGATCCGGATTATAATCTCCCCCGTGAAGAATCACACCGGGAGCAAACTGCTCAATTGCCTGCATGAACGCCCTCCTTTCTGTCTTCTTCTGACTGGAAGCACAAAGTTCTGTATTTACTATTTTATTATGTTCTTTTGCCCTGTATTCCTCTATGCATTCTATCAATACGCCCCTTCTGCATATTGATCCGTCCTATCAAAAGAAGGAAAGCCCGGAGACAGCCCTCTGGCGTCTCCGGCTTTCCTCTCTATCCTGCTCTCTATCCTGCTCTCTATCCTGCTCTCTATCCTTCTTTCTATGCCTGTATTCCTATGTATTTATGCATTTATGCTTCTATGCGCGTGATTATGCATCTGTATCCATTCATGCAGCTATTCTTCTATGAAAATATACGCATGCGCATATATGTGTACGCAAATGCGTATATACGCATATGCATACGTGTATTCATATGTATATTCGAACGCACGCGCATGCACACATGTGTACATGCACTTATATGCTTTTCTGCCGTTTTTTACCATTTGCCAGCTTGCGCGCCACAGACCAGGGGGCTTCCCTGATCCAGGCTCCGCAAGGGCTTCCTTTATGCTTCCGCAGCCGTTTTCTTGATCGTGCCCAGGTACTGGATGGCAAAGACCACGATGCAGAGTCCCAGACCTGTCGCGTCAGTAATGATCCCCGGATAAATCAGAAGCAGGCCGCCAGCAATGGCGAGAATTCTGAGCGGCCATGCGACATCCCCCTCGAAGTAGCCCTCCAGTCCGACCGCGATGCCCAAAAGGCCGATGACTGAGGTGACAATGATGAGGACAATGCTGAAGGGGCTCGCGTCAATAAACAGCATGGTCGGATTCAGTGAGAAGATATAGGGGACGATGAAGGCCGCGTTGGCCAGCTTCGTCGCATTCCAGGCGGTACGCATGGGATTCGCCCGGGCAATCGCGGAGCCCGCGTAAGCGGCCAGAGCGACCGGCGGCGTGATATCCGCCACGATGCCAAAGTAAAACACGAACATGTGCGCGGCAATCACGTTGATCCCCATGCCGGTGACCAGAATCGGCGCACAGGTGGTGGCCATGATGATGTAGGTCGCTGTGGTCGGAACGCCCATTCCGAGCACAATGCAGGTGAGCATGGTCAGAAAGAGCGCAATCAGCTTAACCCCGCCCGCGATGCTGACGATGGTAGTGATCAGGAGCTGCCCCAGGCCGGTCATGGTGACGACACCTGCGATGATTCCGGCGGCGCCGCAGGCGACCGCCACTGAGATCGTGTTCTTGGAACCGGTTGCCAGAGATTCCACAAAGCCGGACGGCGTAATACGGGTTTCCTTCCGGAACATGCTCACTGCAATCGCGACGAAGGTCGCGATGACCGCCGAGCGGGAGAGGGTATAGCCCTTCATGACCATGTAGATCAAGGTCACCAGCGGAAGAAGCAGATAGCCCTGCTTCAGGACCAGAGGCAGGAATTTCGGCAGGTCTTTCTTATTCAGCCCCTTCAGGCCCAGGCGCCTTGCCTCCAGATGAACCATGAGGAAGATGCCGAGGAAGTAGAGAACCGCCGGGAGGATCGCCCGGATGGTGATCTCCGCGTAGGAAACCCCGATCATCTCCGCCATCAGGAAGGCCGCGGCTCCCATGATCGGCGGCATGATCTGTCCGCCGGTGGACGCTGCCGCCTCCACCGCGCCGGCAAACTCCCCCTTATAGCCAGTCTTTTTCATCAGGGGAATTGTGATCGAGCCTGTCGTGACTGTGTTGGCCACGGAGCTTCCGGACACCATGCCGCAGAGGGCACTGGAGATGACCGCGACCTTGGCCGGACCGCCTGTTGACGCGCCTGCCAGAGAGTTCGCCAGGTTGATGAAGAAGGATGAGATCCCTGTTGTCTCCAGAAAGGCTCCAAAAATAATGAACAGCACAATGTAGGTGGAGCAGACACCGATCGGCACGCCGATCACGCCGCTGGTGGTGTAGAAAAGGTTGTAGACCACTTTCTTCAGGGCTGCCCCGGTGTAGAAGGAGTAACAGATGAAAAAACTCGCGACCACAACGATTGGAATGCCGACCACACGCCTGCAGGCTTCCAGGAGAATCAGGATGCCGATGGTGCCGATCACGATCTCCTGCTGGCTGATTCGTGTCGCGTGGTTGATGATGGTCTGAAAGTTGAAGATATAATAGTAGTAGCAGCCCGCCCCCACAAGCATCAGAATGATATCGTACCAGGGGACATGGTTTTTCTTTTTCCCGCCCCCCTTGCTGATGGGGTACATCAGATAAGTGAAGACGATGATCGTCCCAAGAAACAGGCAGCGCCTCACACGCTCATCCCAGTTGGCAAAGAGGTTCATGTAGACCATCAGAACAGCAAAGGCGGCAAAAGCAAAGCGGATGATCTGCCAGGGAATTCCTTCCCAGTGCCTCGTGTTGCTCTCACGGTCATATTTGCGCATCATCTCCTCTACATCAACGGCCGAGCCAGTCTCCGTGGACGAGGATGCCTGCGTATTCATTTCATCAATGTCCTTTTTCTCTTTCCTGCTCACAGATGGTCCTCCAGTCTTTATTTTCTCTCACAGCTGAACGCAACCATAGCGTTCTTTCCGCACAGACCGCGCAGGCTGATCTCCTCACCTCCAAGAATCAGGGTATGGTCGGAGACCGTACCCACAATGTAGGACAGGTTCGGAATCTCCCGGTCGAACCCGGAGACAATCATGGAACCATCCTCCCCGTAGGTGAGCGTCTGCCCCTCTTCGATCTGCGTCTGGACGCCGGCTCCGAAGCCATAGTAGATCGTGCGCACGACATAGATCCTGTGATTCCGGATCTCATACACGTCCGTCAGCGGGCTTTTGTTCACAGAGTGGATAAAACGGATGGAGAACTCATCTCCATCCTCCACCCTGTATCTGGCAAAAACATGACTTTGATCCCTGCCATCGCGCAGCGTCAGAAAATATGCTGCATCTCTCTGCGAAATCCAAATGAAAAGAATAGCTGCAATCAGCGCAAGGCCGATTGCAGCTATCCCCAGAAATCGTGTGGACTTTCTCATGCGTAAGTCAGCCTCATGGATCTTCGAGCGTTCCCTTACTCAGCTTCCGTCTCAGTGATTGTCACGCCGATCTCATCAAAATACTTCTGTGCGCCCGGATGGAAGGGAACTGTGATACCGGAGACTGCGTAAGCCGGATCGAGTTCCGCGCCCTTTGCGTGCGCTTCAGTGATCTCATCCTTGTTCTCGAAGATCGTCTTGACCACGTTATAGACAACCTCATCGTCCAGACTGGAAGAGCAGATCAACGTTGCCTTGACCGCGACCGTCTGAGCGTCAGCATCGATTCCAGGATAGGTCCCGCCGGGAATGCTGTAGGTGGTGTAGAAGGGATAATCCTTCGCCAGAATCCCCGCGTGCTCATCGTCAACACTGAGGATATTGATCTTGTTGGTCGTTGCAAGCTCAGTGATCGCTGTAGTCGGAGCGCCCGCTGTGCAGAAGAAGGCATCGATCTTCCCATCCTTCAGAGCATCGGAGGAATCGCCGAAGCTCAGGTTGTTCTTCTCAATATCTTTTTCAATGTCGATGCCATAGGCTGCCAGAATCTGCTTCGCGTTGAACTCAACGCCTGATCCGGCATCCCCTACAGAGACGCGCTTTCCCTTCAGATCCGCGATATCGGTGATGTCCGCGGTGGAGATGATCTGGCAGACTTCCGCGTACAGGGCACAGACGGTTGAAAAACCATCCGATTCGCCTTCCCCCTCAAAGAGCTCCGTTCCGTTCATCGCGTAATCCATGACGTCGTTCTGCACGGTCGCGAACTCCGCCTCCCCGTCGACGATCAGATAGATATTCGCCTTCGAAGCGCCGGTGGACTGCACTGAGAGCTGGATATCATCCAGTTTGGCATTCAGCACCTGGGCAATCACTCCGCCATATGCATAATAGGTCCCGGTGGTCCCGCCGGTGGCAAACACATAGTTGTTGGCAGCAGAAGCGCAGATGGAACCAAACATCGCGACAGACATGGCCAGAGCCAGCCCCGCAATCGTTTTCCTGACTTTCATTGAACACCCTCCTTCTCCAAAACTTTTTTCCAAAACAATGGAATACTGGAAAATTATAATATAGAACCAGGGCGGATGCAAGAAAAAGCTGAAGCATTGCCCTCTAAAAGCCAAAAAGAGAAATGGCAGGAAGGCACCGAAATGACGAGCAATCTGAACTTTCCTGCCCGCGCGTATCCATTCCGCAAAAGTCTCCCAAAAGATCGGCAGAGACAGCTGTATGGAAATGGCAGCACTCTCATCAGCCTGGCAGACTGATCCTGAAATCACCTGGATTTCCCAGGTCTCACCCAGGCATCTCCTGGCTCCCTCAGGCCGCATCCTCCAGGAAGGAAAGCACATCCTCCCGGAATACCCTGTAGTAGGGGATCTCCATCATCATCGCGTGGGCGGCACCCTCGATGATGATCAGTTCCGAGCCCTCCGGTAAGCTGTCGATGGACTGTTCCACCAGCGGCATATTCATATAGGGGTCAGCACTCCCGCAGATCACCAGCGTCGGAACCGTGATCTTCGACGGATCGATCAGGATATTCTCCGGATCAGTCAGAAGGTCTCTCCGGCCGCCGTTGGGGCTATGGTCTTTATCATACTTCCAGCAATTGGAGCAGAAGATCTCGACCACATTTGGATCTGTGATGCTGTAGTCATAGTCTGTCCCATCCGCGTTCATCTGGAAATCGCTGGCCGCGTGGACCCAGCTGTTGTGATTGAAGGCATCCGTCACTTCTATATCACCAAGGCCGCTCATGATCGGCGCGTAGAGAACCAGCTTGTCCACCTGATCCGGATACTTCTCCGCAAACAGAGAAGAGGTGACCGTACCCCAGCTCCAACCCAGGACATCGATGCTGTCGATCTTCTCCCGATCCAGAATCTCCGTCACCACAGCGTGGATATCCTCTGACGCATACGCGGAATCCGGAAGGAATCCATCCTCCAGCTCCTCAGACTGCCCATACCCGGCAATGTCCATCCTCCAGACCTTGTATCCCTGCCCGGCCAGATATTCCACCAGACTGTAGTCCTCATAGTCGACATCAAACTCGTGGGAAGAGTAGGTCAGTCCGTGGACCAGAAGGATCTCATCTTCCACCTCTGAATCGGCGCTGTAGGTTACGTCTACATGCAGGGAGATATCCTCCCGCTCCACCTCCAGGCTTTCCCGCACAAACCCGTCCTTCAGATCGGCTTCTGTCTCGTCCGCAGTCGCGGAAACCGACAGGGTCGTCATCATGAGTCCACAAGAGAGCATGGCGGCAAAGAAACGAGCAATTCGCCTATTCTTCATCTGAAAACCTCCTCCTTTTTATGAAACATTCACAAAAGACAGGCCGATTATAAGAGAGCGATGCCTGGAGGTCAAGATCATAAAACAAGGCAAAAACCTATAGCCAGATATAGGCTGAATCAATAGAACTTTGAAAATAA
>CADBUA010000415.1 GCA_902797665.1 uncultured Lachnospiraceae bacterium
GCTCCCTCTCAGCCCAGCCCGAAGGGAAGCTTAAAGCCCCTTCTGCCCCGCTTGCCCTTGAGAAGCCCGCTGTACTGCTTCATGACCTTGCGGATCTGCTCAAACTGTTTGCAGAGCTTGTTGACCTCCTGGAGTGTCACACCGGAGCCTTTCGCTACCCGCATGCGCCGCCTCTGGTTCAGGATATCCGGGTTAGCCCGCTCCTCAGGCGTCATTGAAAGGATGATGGCCTCAGTGCGCGCTATCATCTTCTCGTCGATCTGATCCTCCAGTTTGGAGAGCTCAGAGGCACTCACACCCGGCATCATGCCCAGGAGCGAATTCATGCCGCCCATCTTTCGCATCTGGTTGATGGACTCCAGATAGTCATCAAAGCCGAAGGAAGCCTTGCGCAGCTTTGCCTCCATCTCCCGGGCTTTTTCCTCATCGAGATTCTCCTGCGCCTTCTCAATGAGGCTCATGACATCACCCATGCCGAGGATTCTGGAAGCCATGCGGTCCGGGTAGAACTGCTGCAGGTCATCGAGCTTTTCACCCATGCCGGCGAAGAGGATCGGCTTCCCGGTGGTCTGGCGGATCGAGAGCGCCGCTCCGCCTCTGCTGTCGCCATCCAGTTTGGTGAGAATCACGCCGTCGATCCCAACCTTCTCCTCGAAAGCGGAGGCGACATTCACCGCGTCCTGGCCTGTCATGGCATCCACCACCAGAATGGACCAGTCCACCGGGATCTTCGCCTTGGTCTCGGCCAGCTCATCCATCATGTCCTTGTCGATCTGAAGCCGACCCGCGGTATCCAGGATCAGGACATTGAAGCCGTTCTGACTGGCGTACTCATAGGCGTTCTTCGAAATGTCAGGCGGGAGGAACTCATGCCTGTCGTCCCAATAGACCTCTGCTCCAACCTGGCCGCCCACCACCTGCAGCTGCTTTACGGCAGCCGGGCGATAGATATCACAGGCACAGAGCAGCACCTTCCGGCCTTTGCTCTTCAGCTTGCCTGCCAGTTTGGCCGAAGTGGTGGTCTTGCCCGCTCCGTTCAGGCCCATCATCATGATGACCGTCAGCTCATTTGCCGGCTTCAGCGTGAGTTCAATGCTCTCGCTCCCCATCAGGGAAACCAGCTCGTCGTTGACGATTTTGATGACCATCTGGCCAGGATTCAGGCCGTTCATCACGTCCTGTCCGATGGCCTTTTCCTGGACCTCCTTCATGAAGACCTTGACGACCTTGAAAGAGACATCCGCCTCCAGAAGGGCGATTTTGACCTCCCGAAGCGCTGCCTTGACATCCGCCTCGGTCAGTCTCCCCTTCTTTCGAAGGTTCTTAAAGATGTCCTGAAGTTTTTCGGATAAGCTCTCAAAAGCCATAGGCGCCTCTCCTCTTCTCTCCCCGGAGATCTGTACTCAGAGCTCCCCCAGGATCCTGTCGCAGATCTCCGTCACCGCCCTGGCATCTCCCGGCGAAAAATGATCCTTCCCGGAGAGTGCCCGGATCTCAGTGACCTCGTTGCGGATCTTCAGAAACCGCTCCACCAGGTGAAGCTTTGACTCATACTCAGTGAGCTGCTTTGTGGACCGCTTCACAAGATCGTGGATCCCCTGACGGCTCACGCCAAAATCCCCTGCCGCCTCGCTGTAGCCGAGGTCCTGCAGAATGACCGCGTCGTAGACTTCCCGCTGGTGCTCTGTCAAAAGCTCTCCATAAAAGTCAAAGAGAAGCGTCCGCCGGACGATCTCCTCCCGGAAAGCCGGGCTTCCTGATGCCCTGCCGCTCTCTTCTGTCTGGAATCCTCTCTTCGCCATACTCCCCTCCGGCACAGCAACAGCGGGGGCCGGGCCCCTTACCGGTCGATAGATTACAGGAAAAGTGTTTCGCTGTCAAGTGTTTTTTCTTGACAGGACCTATGTGCTCATGAGATCTCAGCTATGGTGAGGATTTTGAAAGCTTTTGAAGGTCTCTCATGCTCCTGAACCATCTTAAATCCGTTACTTTTGAAATGTATTAC
>CADBUA010000416.1 GCA_902797665.1 uncultured Lachnospiraceae bacterium
CGGAGAGGGCTTCGGCTTCCTGTGGCTGAGAAAGCAAAGCCTGACATACGGGTATAGATCGCCCGGCATCTGGCATATTTGAAGGCTACCCGCTGAAAACAGTTCTGGATCCATGTTGAGGCTTTAACTGTTCAGCCAGCTTTGCGCGTCTTGCGATGTGTGTGAAAAAACAGGATAAAAGCAGGGCAGGGGAACACATTTCATGCGGGTTCAGGAGCCTGCACCCGGCCTCGCAGCTGGATTACAGCTGCTGCTGGACTGCCTGCTACGAGGCTTTTTGCCTCGAAGCGTGAGAATCCGTATGTCTGGCGTGGGTGGGACTTTCAGTGTGCCGCCATATACAGGATTTTCCGAAAAAAATGATGCCCACGGCAAAGCCGCGGGCATCATTTGGATCCGGACATTCCGGAACCAAGGAGAGTTCCTAAATCCTCTGCCTAAGGGGCATTGGCTTTGGACAACAATCAGGATGGGCATCTCTGCGGGAAGAGCCGGGCGGCTGTCTATCCCGAAGATGGGCGCTCCTGCATTGAAGCGGATTGATTTTCCTTCCGCCAATTGTTCAAAGCATTTGACGGGAAGGTTGAAAAGCTCTTCGCTGGCCCTAAAACTAGCATAGACAGGGTGCAAAAACATGAAGACTTTTATAAGGGTTCCTGACAGATATCTGAAACTGCCTGACAGTTCTGTCAGGTCTTTTTATGGGAGAAAATTATGCACGAAGTGGAAGGAAAGATTCGGGACATCCGGATTGCCTATCTTGGGGGAGGGTCACGTGGATGGGCCTGGACCTTTATGACAGATCTGGCCATGGAGGAGGATCTGAGTGGAACGATCTGCCTCTACGATATTGACCTTGAGGCGGCCAGGCGGAACCAGGTCATTGGGACGCGCCTGATGGCTGGACCTGAAGCGAAGGGAGACTGGACCTTTGAAGTCTCTCAAACTCTTGAGGAAAGCCTTCGAGGGGCGGATTTTGTTGTGATCTCCATTCTCCCCGGGACCTTTGATGATATGGAGTCGGATGTTCACTGCCCCGAACATCTGGGTATCTACCAGTCGGTCGGAGATACCGCCGGCCCCGGTGGCATCATCAGAGCGCTGAGGACGATCCCCGCCTTTGTGACTTTTGCGGAAGCGATTCGGGAGTTCTGTCCGGATGCCTGGGTGATCAATTACACCAACCCGATGTCTCTCTGCGTGAAGACCCTCTATCATGTATTTCCGGGGATAAAGGCTTTCGGCTGTTGCCATGAAGTCTTCGGCACGCAGAAGGTTCTGAAGGGGATCTACGAAGCGGAGACAGGTGAGACAGTCTCTGACTGGCATGATATTCTTGTAAACGTGATCGGGATCAACCACTTCACCTGGTTCTCGGAGGCCTCCTGCCGGAGCGTGGATTTGTTTCCCATCTATCGGAAATATATCGATGCGCATTTTGAAGAAGGCTATGAGCTCTCAGGAGAGAACTGGATGAACTCCTCCTTCGCCTGCGCAAACCGTGTAAAGATGGATCTCTTTCTTCGCTTCGGCCTGATCGCGGCCGCGGGAGACCGCCATCTGGCGGAGTTCATGCCTGGGGATGAGTATCTGAAGGACCCGGAAACGGTGAAGGCCTGGAAGTATTCCTTGACCCCGGTTTCCTGGAGGAAGGACGACCTGAAGCGGCGGCTCGAGCGGTCCGAGCGCCTTGCCTCCGGAAAAGAGGAGATTCCTCTTGTGTCCACCGGGGAGGAGGGCATCCTTCTGATCAAAGCCCTCTGCGGCCTTGGCCGTATCATCAGCAATGTCAACATCCCCAACAGCGCTCTTCAGATCCCAAACCTCCCGGCAGAGGCTGTGGTGGAGACCAATGCAGTCTTTTCCCGGGACAGGATTCACCCGGTTGCGGCAGGACCCATGCCGGAGAAGATTCGGGTCTTGACGATGCCGCATATCGAAAATCATAGAAGGACCCTTCAGGCTGCGCTCTCCTGTGACGAGGAACTGGTCGTTGAGGCGTTCCTCACAGATCCGAACGTGCTGGGATCCCACTGCCGGGAGACGGATGTCCGCTCTCTGGTACGGGAGATGATCCGGAACACAGCATCAAAGCTGCCTGAAAAATGGCATCGTTAAGAGAGAAGGGGTGAGCATGACATACAGAGGAATCTTTGACGCGGAGCTTTCTATCGCGGAACCGGAACAGGCGTCCGCAAGGGGAACCATCATCGTGATCGGCGGAGGCGCCTACAGCTGGATCTCCGAGCGGGAAAAGGAACCCGTTGCGCGGGTTTACAGGTCATTTGGCTTTCGTACCGCAATCCTGACCTATGATGTCACTTCCCAGGTGCTGGGGCTCCGGCCCCTGAAGCAGGCTGCCTGGGCGGTGGGCAAAATCCGGATCTGCTATCCCGGTGAGATGGTCTATGTCTGCGGTTTTTCAGCCGGCGGTCATCTGGCCGCTTCTCTCGGGGTTCATTGGTGCGGCAGAGATTGGGAAGGGCGGGAACTTTTCCAGGATGTGAGCAAGATGCTGATGGCGGAATCAGTGCCAGAGGCAAAGGCAGAGGCGGCACATGTACAGAGGAATGTCTCTCAGGAAGGCCTGGATAAGCGGCTTTTCCGCCCAGATGGCTGCATTCTTGCCTACCCGGTGATCAGCGGGGGCAGATATGCTCATCAGATGAGCTTTGACAGGCTTCTGGGACCGAAGGATTTGCCGGGCAGAAGTGCTGAGGATTATTTCAGGCTGCGGGATTGGTTCAGTCTGGAGCTTCAGGTCAGTGAAAACGCGGTTCCCTCTTTCATCTGGCACACCGAGGAGGATGACTCCGTACCCGTTCAGAACACCCTGCTCTTCACGGAGGCCCTCTGCAGAGCTCACGTACCTGTGGAATATCACCTCTATCCCTACGGGGGACATGGTCTCTCCCTGGCGACGAAGGAGCTGGAGGAGCCGTCGAAGAAGCGCTATTCAGACCCTTATGTGGCCCGCTGGATCGAAGATTCAGAAGGCTGGATCCGATATATGTTTGAGCGGAAGGACGAATGATTTTAGCTGATGACCTGGATGCGGCAGTCTTCCGGATCAGAGATGGATCAAGAGGCCAGGGGAGCGAAAGATGCTCACGAGGAAACGCAGGAAAGAGAGCGAACCGCGCTGCGGCGGGGAAGCCGTGTCCAACGTCAGATACGACCCTCGCCGCTATGGTGGAAAGCCGAGATCAATCCAGGTAGTCCGCGTCGTCCTCCAGGAGATCCTCCGGAAGATGCGGCAAGGTGATTTTTGCTTCCTTTCCAATGTCATACAGGGAATGAATGATCTCCTTCAGCAGGATGATCCGATCCCTCAGGGTTTCCATGTCACGCTCCAGTTCTTTTGCGTGGATGCTTTTCTCCGCAAGTTCCTTCTCCAACTGTTTTACCTGATTCTTCAGATTTGAGATCTGGGAATCCAGGGTGTGCAGCTTTGCATCGACCTTTCTGTTGTGCACCTGGTGACGGTCATTGAGCGGCATAATGATATGCCCTCCTTCCTACGATCTTATATTGGGTATACGCCTGTGCATAGCTCACGCAAATCCGTATGCCTGCGGGGCATATGAAAAACCGCCGCGAGAAGACAGACTGCTTCTCCGGCGGGTTTTTCATTTGGTACGGGTGTTTCTTAAGGAGTAGTCATATCTTATCATGTCCTTGTCGTTTACACAAGTATAGACTTTATGAAGCAGTCCATAAACCTTCTGAAAGCTCGGAAGCTGCAGATTCAGGGAATTCACAGAGCCTGGGTTACAATGGGGGTCTGTACCTGGAAGCGTCAGGCTCTGGAAGCTCGATCTGCCTGAAAGATGCGGGAGACACTGGCCGGCTGTATTTTGATCGGTATGGTATAATCGGCGGGTGGAATCGGGACGGGAGACAGAAGAATTTCAAACTGTCCGCTCCGTTTTGCGCCGGGCGAAGCCATACAGCTCAAAAGAAAAGGCCGGGCGCAGGAGCCTCAGCCCGGCCGAATGCCTGCAGGCGTTTGCGACTGGAGCTACCGTATTTCCAATGTTTCTGGATGAAAGCGGTAGAGGCATCCTTGCTTTGGGGATCCGCTTTGTTTTTAGAGGGATGAATCATGAGGCCGGGGGGAACAGAGACGCAGTACCCGGTCGGCACTGAAAGAGGGGGAAAGAGCATGAAGCAGCTTCGGATTGGTGTCATCGGCACAGGACATATGGGAGGCTCCCATGTGAGAGTCCTGTCTCAGGAGTCCAGATTTGATCTTCGAGGGGTATACGACAATGATCCGGTGCAGGCAGAGCGGATTGGTAAGCAGTATGATACGAAGGTCTTCGGCTCCATGGAGGAACTCCTTTCCGAGGTGGAGGCGGTCACCATCGCTGTCCCTTCCTCCCTTCACAGGGAAGTGGGATATCTCGCGGCAGAGCACGGGGTTCATGCCATGATTGAGAAGCCCCTGGCTACGGACAGCAGGGACGCTGAGGAACTCGTAAGAGTCTTTCAGGAGAAGGGGCTCAAGCTTCAGGTTGGTCATATTGAGCGCTTCAATCCGGCAGTGATCGAACTTCGAAAACTGATTCAGACTGACCAGGTCATCTTCATCCAGGCGAACCGCTACAGCCCCTTCTCCGGGAGCGGCCGAATCACAGATGTGTCCGTGATTGAGGATCTGATGATCCATGACATCGACCTCATCACTTCCCTGATGGAGCCCTGTGAGGTCCGGGATATCTACGGAAGAGGAGAGATGGTGCGCTCTTCCTCCTGCGACTTTGCGACCTGCGTCCTTGGCTTTCATCAGAGCACGCATGCTGTGATCAATGCCAGCCGGGTTTCCCAGAACAAGGTCCGTACATTGAACATCTACTCGGAGGGGAACAGCATCTGGGTAGACCTCATCAACCGATCTGTCACGGTCTATAAGAATACGGATGTGGAAGCCCTGGGACAGCATGAGGAGTATTATCGGCAGGAGGGCATCACCGCAAAGATCTATGTTCCCATGGAGGAACCGCTCCGGGCGGAGCTCCGCTCCTTCTACAACGCAGTCGCGCTCGATCGGCCGGTGGAGGTGACCGGGGAGAGTGGACTTCGCGCTGTCAGAATCTGTCAGGAAGTCGCGCGCCAGGTGCGGCAGCAGAATGAGGAAAGAATCAGGAAAGAAGGATTCTTCGCATGAATCAGGAAAAGAGATTTCCGAGAGCGCGAGAATCTGCGCAGAAATTCGCGAGCAGGCATATACCGGTGAAGCATTTGGCAGATCTGAATCCTTCCCGGTATAAAAGGTGCTTGTCCCGTCGCAGGCGCCTAAAGGCATTCGGCCGGGCTGAGGCTCCCGCCGCCTAATGCAATGTGTGCCCGGCCTTTGCTTTTGAACTGTGACCCCGCTTTGCGAACAGTGGGCAAAGTGGACTGGACAGTTACAATAAAACAAGCCCTGTGTTCACCGAATGAGGCGATGCAGGGCTTGCTTTTGTTCTGTATTTCATTTTGATCTGGGTCTTCCTTTGCCTTCCGGATCCCGGGAACGCCCTCCTGGA
>CADBUA010000417.1 GCA_902797665.1 uncultured Lachnospiraceae bacterium
GCCCATCGCCTTCTGCACGCTCCACTTCCACACTGACTTTTGAAAGGCTGCAGACAACCCGCGCAGAGCCCGTATAGTCCGCGGCTCGGAGAATCAATCCATGAAGGAGGATGCCGGCAATGGAATTGCTTGAGGAGAGGATCAGACGTGACGGGATCGTCAAAGAAGGAAATATCCTGAAGGTGGATAGTTTCCTCAATCATCAGATGGATGTGGAGCTTTTCACTCAGATGGGAAAGGAGTTCAAACGATTGTTTGGGGACCGTCCGATCAACAAGATCCTGACGATTGAGGCTTCCGGGATCGGCATCGCGGTCATCACAGCCCAGGAGTTCCACGTTCCGGTGGTCTTTGCGAAGAAGGCCAAGAGCGTCAACCTGGAGGGTGAGATGTACATGACCAAGATCGAATCCTTCACGCACAAGCGCAGCTACGATGTCATTGTGGCAAAAAAGTTTCTGTCATCGGAAGACCACGTTCTGATCATCGATGACTTCCTGGCAAATGGCTGTGCGGTAAATGGTCTGATCGACCTGATTCAGAGCGCCGGTGCCAGCGTGGAGGGAGTCGGAATCGCAATCGAGAAGGGCTTCCAGCCGGGCGGTCAGCTCATCCGGGACAAGGGGATCGATGTTGAGTCCCTGGCCATCATTGAGAGCATGGATGCACGCAGCGGGGAGATTGTCTTCCGGAAGAGCTAAGGACAGCGGCAGAGCGTGAAGCAGAGCTTCACGCTTCTATTTTTTCAGCGGGAAATCCTTCGATTCGAGATGAGAAGGTGTTTTACCGGCCTATGCCCGCATCCAGGGGCTGTGCGTTTGGCCTTTTGGAACTTACCTTGCCGTAGAGCTGCCTGATAAGCCTAGATTGGGAGGAAACGATGCGATTTCTGCATATGGCGGATGTGCACCTGGGGTGCGTTCCGGATGGGAAGAAGGAATGGGCCGTAGAGCGGTCCCGGGAGATCTGGGAGACCTTCCGCGCCACGCTCGAGGACGCTGTGCGGCTGAAGGTGCAGCTGGTGCTGATCGCCGGGGATCTCTTTCACACCCCTCCGGATGAGGAGAAGCTCCGGGAGCTCAACTATCTCTGTGCCTCCTGCCCGGAGATCTGCTTTGCCATCATCGCGGGCAATCATGACTGTATGAATGGGAGTGCCTGGAAGAGTTTTGCCTTTCACCGGAATGTCGCCTTCATCCCGGAAAGTTCCTGCGAATGCCTGCGCTTTCCGTCGCTGGGCTGTGAGGTTTACGGCCTCTCCTATGAGGAGCCCAGGATCAGGGAAGCCCTCTACGACAAGATTCGCCCGGAGAAGAATGACTACTTCCACATCCTCCTGGCGCACGGAGGGGACAGGGACCATATCCCCATCGACGTGAAGAAGCTGAAGGCCTCGGGTTTTGACTACATCGCCCTGGGGCATATCCACAAGAGAACAGACCTCATCCCGAACAAGGCCTTGTATCCCGGAGCGCTATCCCCCATCGATGCCGGAGACGAGGGGCCCCACGGTTATCTCCTCTGTGAAAACAGCGGAAGGTCGGTTCACACGAAATTTGTGGTCAAGGCAGTTCGGGAGTATGTCACGATGAATCTGTCTATCAATGAGAAGGACACGGTATTCTCCGCGGCAGACAAGGTTCGGGAGGCCATCCGCCAGCGCGGGGAGGAGAATCTCTACAAGGTCATTCTCAGAGGTGCCAGGAGTCCGGGCGTTCACCTTGACAGGCAGCTGATTGAAAAGTGTGGGATGGTGCTCTCTGTCACGGACCAGACAGTTCCGGACTTTCACCTGGGAGAGCTGAAGGAGAAGTATAAGGGGCAGCTGGTCGGCCGCTATATCGAGAGCTTTGAGGATGAGGACCTGGACGAGGTTTCGGAGCTGGCGCTGGAGATCGGCCTGGAAGCCCTGCTTATGTCGAGGGGAGACTTTCGATCAGCAGAGATGCCGGGAGACACAAGGGCGTAAGGATCTGTAAAACGGGAGCCCGGGCACATCCGCGCATCCGACGGAAGGAAGACGCATGGAGATTCTGGAACTACACCTCAAGCATTACGGCAAGTTTACGGACTACAGGCTGAAACTGCACGCCGGAGTCAACGTGATCTGCGGAGATAATGAGACCGGTAAGAGTACGCTTCATTCCTTCATCCGGGCCATGCTCTACGGTCTGCCTCATAAGAGCAGAGGGATGGATGAGTATCAGCTCCGTCAGCCCCGGGACAACCCGGACTTTTTCCAGGGGGCAATGCGGGTCTATTACCGTCAGCGGATCTATCGGATCGAGAGGAACTTTCTCAAGAAGGATGAATCCCTTGTCCTTGTCTGTGAGACCGACGGCAAAGAGCAGGAAAACCCGGAAGCTCTTCTTCGGGAGCTCAGAGGGGGCCTTTCCGAGGAGACTTTTGACAACACCTTCTTCATCCGCCAGGCTGGGGCGAAAACAAGCGCCCAGCTTGGCACGGACATCCGCAACTACCTTGTAAACATGGAGAGAAGCGGGGGAACGGAGACGGATGTAAAAGGGGCCCTGGATCTTTTGAAGAAGAGAAAGAAAGAGACCCTGGCCAGGAAGGAACAGAAGCGAAAGGCCCTGGAGCAGGAGGGCAATGAGAACCGCCATGAAGCGGAATATGTCCGTGGAGAGATCGACCGCCTCAAGGGGCAGCTTCACAGCCTCTCCCTGGAGGCAAAGGGATCTGCCTTCGAGCGCAGGAGAAATGACGCCCCTGAGATGGAGAAGAATCCTGAGAAAGCCGAGCATATCGATTCGGAAGAAATCGATGAGCTCAACGAGCTCGACGAATTCTTCTTTGATGACCCTGAGACAGAGGAAGAGTATGTGGAAGAGGAAAGGCTCGACAGGAAAGAGAGGGGAGATTCTTTCCTGGATCGGTCTGAATCGATGGAAGAAGAGGGCGCTGCTTTGCAGGAGGAAGAACATGAGGATCCAGAAGATCCAGAAGACCTGGAATACGAGGAGAAAAGCTCCCTTCTTCTCATCAGCCTTCTTTTTCTGGCAGGGGTTCTGTCCGGCGCCTGCGCATTCTTTGCAGCCGATAGAAGTATGAAGATCGCGCTGCTTCTGCTCGGCCTGATGCTCTTTCTCACTACCATCGTCATGATCCTTCGCATGCCTCAGCCGGATCATTCACAAGGGTCCGGCCGGCGGGAGCAGGAAACTCCTGACCGGGAGGAACGGCGCAGGAGACGGGAGATTTTTCTGAACCGTCATCTGGGCTTCCGGGAGGAAGAAGAGCCAGATATGAGACCGGAGGAGAGAGAAAAAGAAGGTCAGCAGGGCCTTTCTTCAGAGAGAAAGCAGGGAAAAACAGAGGACCCCGCGCAAAAGAGACTGCGGGATCTGGAGAAAAACGGAGACGCCCGGATCGAAGATCGAAAAGAAATTCAAAAAGAAACGCAAAAAGAAGCCAGAGAAGAAGCCCGGATCGAGGCCAGGATTGAGGGGCAGAGACAGGCTGTTTTGAGCGAGATTCGGGAGAAGGAGCGGCGTCTTGTGGAGCTGGACCGCCTTTTTGAGGCTCTGGGGGAGGAGCGGGAGTCCCTTCTTGAAATGGATCAGGAATGCGCGGCCATCACCATGGCCGCGCAGCGCATCGAGACCCTTTCCGGGCAGCTTTACGAAGAACAGGGAGATCAGTTCGCTGTCAGGGTTTCTGCCCTGCTCTCATCTCTGACCGGTGGGGCCTATGACCGCATCGCAATCGATGATCGGATGGAGGTCCATGTAAATACCCCGGACCATCTCCTGAAGGTCTCGCAGGTCAGCTATGGGACGATGGAGCAAATCTACTTTGCCCTGCGGCTCTCAGCAGGAAAGCTCCTTGCCTCCGGCACAGTCCCTGTCCTTCTGGATGAGCCCTTTGCCATGTACGATGACGAGCGGCTGGAGGCAGCCCTCAGATATCTGAGGACCTGCGGGAGACAGGTCATTCTCTTTACCTGCCAGAGACGGGAGCTGGAGATTTTGTCCGAGATCGAAGCAGGCTGAGCGGACAGGTACAAAAACCTGAACGGAAACAGATCGCTCTTCGTCGATACAACTGCCTGCCATTTCAAGCGGATGCATTTTGATATTAAAATCGATGTTTATCGATATATTGGGGCAAAACGATAGATCGCAACAAAAAGGGGAGACCGATTCCATCGGTCTCCCCTGATGCTTAAAAAAGAGTGGCAGCTGTCCAGGTGTGAGGCCGGGCGCAGGCTCCTAAGTCCGCATTGAAAGTGTGCCCGGCCTTTTGAACAGTATTACCTCGCTTGGCGCAAAGTGCGTAAAGTTCATGGACAGTACAAAGAATGAATCCCTCATAGACTGAAAGAAA
>CADBUA010000418.1 GCA_902797665.1 uncultured Lachnospiraceae bacterium
AATGAAGAATATGGTCTGATGACAAGAGTCTGCCAGATCCTCCTTTTCGTTTCAAACACTTAATTCTAGCTCAATGGAGAAGAATCCATGAAGGAACGAGTCAAAGCAAAAAGCAATTCGAAATACTTCGTTGTGATGATTGCTATTCTTTTTGGGGTGAACGTTTCTCTGGGATATCTGCTGGTAAAGCAGTCCAGATCCTCACTCATCTCGCTGATGCAGACCAGAATGCTTGAAATCTCCAATACAGCGGCCTCCATGATCGACGGAGACGCCTTGGAAAGAGTCACGCCTCAGGATGAGGGTACAGAAGATTACAGGCGTATCATGGAGACGCTGACCTACTTTCAGGACCATACGGGATTAAGCTATATCTACTGCATTAAGGATGAAGGGAATAAGCGGTTTTCCTTTGGGCTGGATCCCACGGTGGTGGACCCTGGCGAATTCGGATCGCCGATTGTCTACACAGATGCCCTCTATCAGGCGAGCCTGGGCGTCGCAACAGCGGATCAGAAATTCTATGAGGATGCCTGGGGGAGATTCTACAGCGCCTACAGCCCGGTCTTTGATTCGGAGGGGAAGGTGGCCGGGATCATCGCGGTGGACTTCAGTGCGGACTGGTACAACAGACAGCTTTCTACGCTCACCCTTACGATAGTAATTGCCGCTCTGATTTCTTTGCTGATTGGGGGCGCCAGCGTCAGAATCTTCATTGTGAGAAGCGAAAGGCGGATCGGGGCGATTCACGGGCAGCTGAATCAGATGAGCGACAGACTCATGAAGGAGATCGGCAGCTCCGCAAAAGACGGGGAGATCAAAGAGAAAAAGATCGACTCAGCGCGGTCCATCGCAGATCTGGAGAAACAGATTCTGTCCATGCAGTCGGAGCTGCAGACACAGATTTCACAGGTGCATGTCCGGGCCTACCAGGACAGCCTGACCGGAGTGAAAAGCAAACATGCCTATCTGGAAGCTGAGAAGGATGTGAACGAAAAGCTGGTTCAGGGGTCTTTGAAGGAGTTCGCGGTTGTTGTCTGTGATGTCAATGGACTCAAGAAGGTCAACGACACGCTGGGGCATCAGGCAGGGGATGTGTATATTCAGAACGCCAGCAAAATGATCTGCTCCATTTTCTCCCACAGCCCGGTATACCGAACCGGGGGTGATGAGTTTGCCGTGCTTTTGACCGGGAGGGACTATAAAAATCGGGCCGCTTTCATGCATGAGCTGCACAGGCTTTCCCAGCAGCATATAGACAGCAATGAGGTGGTTGTATCCGGAGGAATGTCGGAGTTTATCCCGGGACAGGACCTGAGCGTTCAGATGGTGTTTGAACGGGCTGACACGGCCATGTACCAGGAAAAGAGGCTGCTCAAGAGTCTGGGAGCTGACACGAGGGAGGAGCAGGCGGATCATTACGACGGCCTCAATGACCTGCCGCCCATCGACCATAGAAAGCATCTGCTCATCGTCGACGATGTGAAGGTGAACCGGGAAATCCTTGGGGAAATGCTCAAGGATGACTATGACATCTACTATGCCGAAGATGGGGCAGAGGCATTGGAAACGCTCAGGTCTCACAAAGATGAGATTGCCCTGATGATGTTGGATCTCTATATGCCTGTCATGTCAGGACGCAAGGTGATGGAGGCCATGCAGGTTGATGAGGATCTTATGTCGATCCCTGTCATTGTTTTGACCGTCGATCAGGAGGCGGAGCTGGATAGTCTGAGAATTGGCGCTATGGACTTCATCCCCAAGCCCTATCCGGACATTGAAATCATCCGGGCTCGAATCGCGAAGTGCATTGAGCTCTCTGAAAACCGCGAGCTGATCCGTTACACCCAGCGGGATAAGCTGACAGGGCTTTTGAACTATGACTATTTCATCCGCTATGTGGAGCAGTTTAGGCAGCAGCATAAGGAGACCTCCTTTGACGCCGCTGTGCTGGACGTGAATGACTTCTATCAGATCAATGAGCAGTATGGCCGCCAGTTTGGAGACCTTGTCCTGCGCAGCATCGGGCGCAGCATCAGAGCCTTCAACCGGAAGATCAGCGGGATTGGATGCAGGCAGGGGGCGGATACCTTCCTGATTTACTGCCCGCATCAGGAACAGTACGATTCGCTGCTGAACAATGTCGTGAGGAATGTGAAGAATGATACCGAGAGCATAGTCAGCCTCAGATTTGGGATTTTTGAGAATTTCGAGCAGGAAGAAAACATTGAAGAGTGGTTTGTGTGCGCGAAGATCGCGGCAGATTCCATCAAGGGGGACCCAGAAAAGACGATTGCATTTTATGGGTATACGCATATGTGACCCTCTGCCTGGCGGTAGTGCCATATCTGACTCTGTCTGCTTTTGGTGGGGTGATTTGGGCTGATAAACTTCG
>CADBUA010000419.1 GCA_902797665.1 uncultured Lachnospiraceae bacterium
AGAATGAGATAATAATCGTTATATTATTGGACCTCAGGGTTTGCCCTGGGCGAACCCTGAGATCCACTGACATACCGCGGCCGAAGAATCTACGTAACTGTCCAGTTCGCTTTGCGCACTTGCTGCGCAAAACGAGGTCATGCAGTTCAAAAACGTTTTTACAAGGCAAATCCTTCTGGCTGCGAGGAGAAGTTGAGAGATGAGGGAGCAGAAGCGACTGCTTCTGGCATAGCAGCACGCGGCATACGCAGAAGCGATTTCAAGGCGGAGAGGATCTCCGCCTTTTGTAAGATGGAGGTGCTTTCCATGGAGAAGGAAATGAGCGGTGAGGAGGATCGGAGGATCCGGGTGATGCGGGACGAGACGCCGGTCAGAGCGGTCCTGAAGATGGGAATCCCCCTGGTTCTGGGGATGCTGATCATGGTTCTCTACAACATGGTCGATACCTTCTACATTGGTCTTCTCCACGACGACTATCAGCTGGCCGCTGTCAGCCTGGCCTACCCTGTCATGATGATCATGATCGCTGTCTCAAATATGGTCGGCACCGGCGGCTCCTCCCTGATCGCGCGCTCCATCGGGGCGGGCAGAATGGACCGGGCGGAGAAGACCCTCCTATGCGGGTATGAACTGACAGGGATCCTCAGCATCCTGATCGCCTTTCTGGGCCTTGTTTTTCTGAGCCCCCTGATTCAGCTTCTTGGAGCCAGGGACTATACCTTTGCCTACACGGCTGACTATGTCCGCTGCCTTTTGATTGGCTGCTTTGCTATATGCGGGAACTATACCTTCGGCCAGCTTCTTCGGGCAGAGGGTTCGGTACGCTATTCCGTCGCCGGCATGTTGCTGGGAACTCTGGCGAACATTGTCCTGGATCCCCTGTTTATCTTTACGTTTGACCTGAAGGTGAGGGGGGCGGCTATCGCCACGGTATTGGGAAACCTGGCGGGAGCATTCTGCTCTGTCTATTTTTACCTCCGGGGGAAGAGCCTTCTCAGGATGCGCAGGGAGTATCTCCGAATGGACCTTTCCCTTGTTCGTGAGATCTTCGCGGTCGGTGTGCCCGCCTCCCTGGAGACCCTCCTCACCGCCTCGACCTATGTGGTCCTCAACAACCTGGCGGTCGCCTACGGGGAGCTCACGCTGGCAGCCATGGGGATTTCGCAGAAACTCATGTCTTTGGGCAGCTATATCTACCAGGGCTTCGCCGCAGGGATGAGCCCGCTCATGGGCTATAACTATGGAGCGAAGAACTATGGGAGGATGCGAAAAATCCTGAAGGCAGGGATCCTGGTGACGGATGCGGTGGAACTTGTGGTCATGGCTGTCTTCGGACTCTTCGCTCCGGCCCTGATCGGCATCTTCACAGAGTCTGCCGAGGTGATTCGGATCGGCAGCAGGGTCCTCCGCAGAAATCTGTTTATTCTGCCCTTTGTCGGGGCGATCTCCTCGACACGGGCATCCTTTCAGGCCATGGGAAAGCCGATGTACGCCCTGGGGATCACCCTTACCCGGCAGATTGTCCTCTATATTCCGCTTCTCATGCTGCTGAACCATTTCTTTGGTTTTGACGGCCTGATCACAGCACAGCCGCTCACCGAGGGCATCATGATGCTCCTCTCCATCCTGCTGCTCACATCCTGCCTGGACCGCATGGAGGGAAAGACGGAAAAGTTCAGCTCGAGAGCCTGAGACAAGCTGAAATAGAGAGAATGAGATATCCCCGCGAGCGTAAGAATCTGCGAAACTTTGGGCGCGAGCGGGCATATAGCGATAAAGCTCCTGGCAAATCCGAAGGCTTCCCGGTACAGAGAGGGCAGGGGAGGGTAAAAGAGTGCTGTCCAGTCCGCTTTGCCGCTTGTCGCCAAGAGAGGTCATACGTTTCAAAAGCCAAGATGGGCGCAGATTGAATGCGGTGACAGGAGCCTGCGCGTGGCAGAATTCCTGCAGGAGCTGGCGACTGGAGGCACGAACATTTGATCAACCTGTTCTCCGGGTTTCGTGACATTGATATCACAATAGTGTAAAATTAATCTGATTCTGCTTTCACATAGGAGTAAGCAAAAGTGGACAGAGCGAGCAGCCTGTTCAGTTTGTATCGTTCACACAAGAAGGGATCGGAGGCAGCATGGGTCCAGTCACAGTATCGATTCTTCAGAAAGAGACCGGGGCACGCATCAGGCATCTGATGGAGCAGCATGGCTATACGGTCCAGGACATACAGAGGGCGATGGGTTTTCAGAGTCCCCAGGCCATCTACAAATGGCTGTCTGGGGCCACACTTCCGAGCATTGACAACCTGGTGATTCTGAGCCGGTTCATGAACACGACGGTGGATGACATACTCGTCCTGGATTCAGGCGGTGTTGTGTTTTCCGCGAGACCTGTGTCAAAAGCTCTGAAAGAGCACCAGCAGAAGGATCTGCTGAAAGACAGCAGAAGAGACATGGAAGAGAAGGAGAACGAACAGAAGGAAGAGACAGGAGAGATCGAGGAGATCGAGGGGATCGAGAGGAACGAGGGGATC
>CADBUA010000420.1 GCA_902797665.1 uncultured Lachnospiraceae bacterium
AGACCGGGCACACATTCAATGCGGGCGGTGGAGCTTCAGCCTGGTCCTGACTCTGAAGGCGTTTCTGGCTGACAGGGGCGAGACTTTTGCTCTGCCCTTCCAGATCCGGCAGGCTGTTCACAGAGATTTCTTTTTACAGGCATCTGTCTTTGTGATATAGTTCCTGGCAAATGCAGGGGATTTGACAGAACTGAGGATATCGTGTGTCTGATCTTCAGGACTTACAGGATTTTCAGGACTTTCCTCCAGCTGTCTTTTCCTGTGCCTGGACAGTTACGGATTGCGAAAGCACGAACTGTAAAAGAGTCCCTGGATCCATCCTGGAGGATCGTCATTCATACACAAAATAGAGAGGAGAAATCAATGGTTCAGAAGAATGATCCAAATGATGAGGAGAAAAGGCGAAAATACCATCGGCAGAACCTGGTCTATTATTACTGCATCGTCATGGTGCTGATGATGATCCTGAACGCGCTGCTGTTTCCACGGATGATGGCGACCCGTGTGAAAGAGGTCAACTATAGCAGCTTCATCTCCATGGTCCAGGAGGATCAGGTCACTGAGGTCGTCATGACCGATGACGAGATCGATTTCAGCGCAAAGGACGCGGATGGAAAGGAACGATGGTATAAGACCGGCGTCTTCCCGGACGAAAACCTGGAGGATGTCCTGGAAGAGCATGGGGTGGAATTCGGGACCACCATTCCGAAGCAGAACAGTCCCCTGCTCAACTTCTTCCTGACCTGGGTTCTGCCCCTCCTGCTTTTCTCTGCCCTGGGGCAGTTTATGATGAAACGCATGAGCCAGAGCATAGGCGGCATGTCAGGGATCGGGAATGTCATGAATTTCGGCAAGTCTGGCGCCAGGATTGTGGCTGAGGACTCTACTGGCATCACTTTCATGGATGTAGCCGGGGAAGAGGAAGCGAAGGAATCCATGACGGAGATCGTGGACTTCCTCCACAATCCGGACAAATACGCGAAAATAGGGGCGAAGCTTCCAAAAGGTGCCCTTCTGGTCGGCCCTCCAGGAACTGGCAAGACGCTTCTGGCCAAGGCTGTGGCCGGCGAGGCGCATGTTCCCTTCTTTGCCATGTCAGGTTCTGAGTTCGTGGAGATGTTCGCGGGCATGGGCGCTTCCAAGGTGCGTGATCTCTTTAAACAGGCCGATGAGAAGGCTCCCTGCATTGTGTTTATCGATGAGATCGACACCATCGGCAAGAAGCGTGATTCTGGTGTATACGGCGGCAATGATGAGCGGGAGCAGACCCTGAATCAGCTCCTGACGGAGATGGATGGCTTTGATGCCACAAAGGGCGTAGTGATCCTGGCGGCCACAAACCGTCCGGATTCTCTGGATCCTGCGCTTCTGCGTCCCGGACGCTTTGACCGGAGAATCCCGGTCAGCCTCCCGGATATCAATGGCAGAATCGCCATCCTCAAGGTACACGCGAAAGCGGTGAATCTCTCTGACGACGTGGACTTTGAGAAGATTGCCCGCATGACCTCCGGTGCTTCCGGCGCGGAGCTCGCAAATATGGTCAACGAGGCTGCCCTTCGGGCAGTCCGCGAAGGCCGTGAGGCGGTCACGGAGAAGGATCTGGAGGAGAGTGTTGAAGTCGTGATCGCGGGCTATCAGAGAAAGAACGCAGTTCTCTCTGAGAAAGAGAAGCGGATCATTTCTTACCATGAGATTGGTCATGCTTTGGTCGCCGCAAAGCTCAAGAACTCTGCTCCGGTGCAGAAAATCACGATTATTCCCCGGACCTCCGGCGCACTCGGCTATACCCTGCAGGTGGATGAGGGGGAAAAGAGCCTGCTCTCCCAGGAGGAGATCCTGAGCAAGATCTGTGTTTTTACAGCTGGGCAGGCAGCTGAGAAGCTGATTTTTGGGTCCATCACCACCGGTGCTTCAAATGACATTGAGCAGGCCACGAAACTGGCAAGAGGCATGGTCACCCGCTATGGAATGGGGAATTTTGGAATGGTTGCCCTGGAGACGGTGCAGAATCAGTACCTCGGAGGCGACAGCTCCCTGTCCTGCTCGGAGACCACCGCGGCGAGGATCGACGAGGAGATTGTGGCGATCGTGGCAGAGGGCAGAAAGAAAGCTGACCAGATCCTGAAGGAGAATGAAGGCAAGCTCCATGAGCTGGCATCTGTTCTTCTGGAGAAGGAGACCATCAGCGGCGAGGAGTTCATGACGATTCTGAATGGCTGAAGCAAAGAAACCTGACCTCGATGGCTTTGTTCAGCCAAAGGGTCAGATCTTTTGAGATACTGGAGATTTTCGAGATCTTCGAGATTTCTATATCTTTGGTTTTTCCCGCGAGCGCGAGAATTTGGCGACAAAATGGGCGCGAGCGGGCATATACCGGGGAAAGACCTGGCAGATTCGAATGGTTCCCGGTAAACAGGTCCGCCGGCAGGCGGACTTTTCTATGCATGGAGAGAAGTGCTTTGCCTTCCGGCGTAAGATTAAGACAGGGGAGACGATCGATGACAAAGAAGGAACTGGCATGGAAGGTAATCAGCCTCCTCAAGGAGGCCTATCCGGACGCGGACTGCACACTGAACTATGATGAGGCCTGGAAACTCCTGGTCTCTGTCAGGCTGGCCGCCCAGTGTACGGATGCGCGGGTCAACGTGGTGGTGCAGGATCTCTACGCGAAATATCCGGATCTCCATGCTCTGGCGAAGGCTTCCCCGGAGGAGATCGAGGAAATCGTGCGGCCCTGCGGCCTTGGCAGAAGCAAAGCCAGGGATATCAGTGCCTGCATGCGGATACTGGAGCGGGAATACGGAGGAAAAGTCCCTGAAGACTTTGACGCACTGTTAAAACTCCCTGGGGTCGGGCGGAAAAGCGCCAACCTCATCATGGGAGATGTGTTTGGAAAGCCCGCCATTGTGACGGATACCCACTGCATCCGTCTGTCCAACCGCATTGGACTGGTGGACGGGATCAAGGACCCAAAGAAGGTGGAGATGGAACTCTGGAAGATCATCCCGCCGGAGGAAGGAAACAGCTTCTGCCACCGGCTGGTTGATCATGGCCGGGCGGTCTGCAGTGCCCGGTCGAAGCCCTTCTGTGACCGCTGTGTGCTCTCCGGCGTCTGCAAAAGCGCGTTCACTTTTTAAGGGGGCAGAGAGAAATACAGTGTTCAGAGAGGCTTCTCCCGGGAAAGGGCAGGACGCCTGAGAAGGACCTGCATCATATGCCCGCGGGTATTGGGATTTGCAGAAGAGCTGATGACAGACGATAAGATTTATTGCAACTGTACAGACTGCTTTTGCGCTTTGCGTTGAATGATCTTTATAGTTTAAATGCAAAGATTCATTTAAATGGTTAAGGGGTTTGTTACTGGACGAATGCCATAAATTCGATTCATGCAGTCAGAATCTGAATCATTATTTACAATAAAAAGCAATAAAAGCTATAAAACACCCATAAAATGGCAAGCGCGGTGAAAAGCGCACGCAATCGTTTCTGACCGATAGAATGGGGCTGATTCCCATCAGGGATCTGCCAGGGCATCCGCGACAGGGAGCCAGGCCTGTATGAGCTTCTCACAGGAGTAAGCGGCGTTGGCCGGGCTTGTCGAGGGGAGAATGCGGGCAGAACGCCCAAGGCTTTTCTCCTGATAGCGCTGAAAGAGCTTTCCAGAGGTCTGCCCGTTGCAGAAGATCTGCCGGATCTCTGCTGCCTGCAGGATCTGCCCGAGATCCGTCGGGCTGACGTTCCGGATGGAACTGTCTGAGGAGCCTTTGATGTCGCATTCAAAGATGGTGTCCCAGAGGGCGATGTGGCTTTCATGGAGGAGAGCTTTTTTCTCCGGGATGGAGGAGGGAAGCTCCCGCTTTGTCAGTGCCGCGATCACCTTCCAGAAGCGGTTCTGGGGGTGCCCGTAGAAAAAGCCTGCTTCCCGGCTCTTTACCGAGGGGAAGGATCCGAGAATGAGAACCCTGCTCTCAGGGTCATAGAGGGGGCCGAATGAGTGTGTGAGGTGGAGAATTTCAGCCATTTCTGTTATGCCTTTCATAAAAGCCAGCTGTCCAGCCGCAAGCTCTTTTCCAGCAACGCGGCCGGGCGCAGCACGAATTGCGATACCCGCGAGATGAAGAATCCCTGGAGCCTTTCTGGAGGATCGACATCCAGATCAGAACAGAAGAAAAACGGCGGCATTTGCCGCCGTTTTCTTTATAGATTAATTATGTGCAGAAATTGTCAAAACTGGTGGTGGATCAAGGCATTCAGGAAAGCTGAAAAAACCGGAAAAGCCTCAGCTTGAAGTAAGCCTCAAATCAGAAAAGCTTTAAATCAGAAAAGCCTTGATGGTCTCTGGGCGTTTATGCCTTTTCAAACCCGCTCGGCATTTTTGCTGCTATCTATCGCCTTTCTGGTTTTTCAGAATGATCATGATGACCGACACGATGGCCATCACAAGGCAGATGTCAGCCCAGCCCCTCATGTAAGAATACAGCGGTGAGATCACAAAAGCGAGCCCGGCTGCGACACCAAAGAGCACCAGAGAAATGATCGATCCGGAGTCATCCTCCCCATTGCGCATCGCGATGCGGACAATGCTTCCGGACAGAAGAAGCGCAGCGATGATGATTCCGACCGC
>CADBUA010000421.1 GCA_902797665.1 uncultured Lachnospiraceae bacterium
ACTGGCTGATCGGATAACCTTTTATATCGACCAACGTTGCGCCAAATACCACAATCCCCATGCGGTCCCCCTTTCATCCAGCCTTGAAGCACACGCCCGGGGCGTTCCGATGCCCCGGATGTCATTTCCATCCCTCTCTGCCTTATAGCTGGCGAATCAGTGTCTCTATGGCTTTCCTTTCCCATATCGTTCTGTCTTTGCATAGCCCTGAATACAATTGTATAGAATCTATCTGGGCTGTTCAACCGGAGCTTCTGGCAAGGATGCGCGTTCATGCCTGATCGGTCAACCAGGAAAGCTGATCGTTGAATTGCCTGCTCTCTGATCCAGCTTTCGGCTTTCGAGCACGTTTATTACCGGGAAGCATTCGGATTTGCCAGATGCCGGGCGCTGTATCCGCCCGCTCCTGTTTTTCGCAGCTTCTTACGTTTTTGCTGTTCATTCATATTTTTCAAAAGTATTGTAGGATTTTTGTTATGACTTCTGAGTTTCCATTAAAGTAGTCATCGAAAAGGGCTTCGCCTGAATCCGAAGCCCTTTATTTAAGAATAAAAGCAATTCTTTCGGAGATGTAAGCTGAATTCCGGACTGGATTGGATCCTGTTCCTGTCAGGTTCATCCAAAAGGCAATCGTTCTGAAGATCCTGGAAATCAGGAAGATTCGTTGGATCAATTGCGTCCCAGTCCTCCGATCGGTCAGCTGATCGACCCGATTGACGCATTCCTCTTTGGATATGCGCAGAGGAATGCGATCATCTTGCCGTTGCCAAAGAGAAGCACTGCCTGAGCGTTCCCGCTCTCATCTAGCTAAGAGAAGTCAGCCCGCCAGGCCCCTCCTTTCCTTCTCCCTGAAGCCTCCAGCAGTTCTTCTCTTTCTTCGCTTCATACAGAAGCTTGTCGATTCTCCTGACCAGGCTGTCAATGTCCTGGTCTTCCGGCCTGTAAAAGTCCGCCCCAACGGAGATGGTCACACTGAAGTCCACCATCTCATCCGAGCAGTCAGCATTTCTGACATTCCTCACAATCTTCTCCAGAACAGTGCCCGCTGTCTCCCTTGGAACATCCCGGCAGATCAGGATGAATTCATCACCGCCCCAGCGGATCATGTTGTCTGTGCTGCGAATACTGCCGCGAATCACCTCAACGGTCTTCGTCAGGACATAGTCCCCATACGTATGCCCATAACGGTCGTTTTTCTGCTTGAAGTTGTCGATGTCCATGATGGCAAACAGGGGGCTGCTCCCGGCTTTTCTGAAAATCTCCAGTTCATGCTTCATCAGACTCTCCCCATAGCTCCTGCTTGCCGCCCCGGTCAGATCGTCCACCTCAGTCTTTTGCCTGAGGATAGAGATCCGTTCCCGGTGAACCCTGATCAGGGCAATGACAAGCACAAGCAGGGCAATCAGGAGAGTGCCCATGATCGCGACGATCCCCAGGGTGTAACTGAACGGGATGTTCTCGAGATAAGCCTTTATGCTGTCGATCTGAACCGTGGAGTTCTCCACCGAGACCGTCATCAGATCATGTACTGAGGCGCGAATCGCGTTGTCAAGGATGAAATACAGGATCCGGTTGTCCTGGGCTACCGCGCCCCGCAGGGAAAGGGTAATGCCCGGGATGATCGAGAGCTGAACCCCGCGGGTGGAATGCTGATTGATCAGCCAGGTCGCCGCAGTCATGGAGCCGATAAAGGCGTCCGTCTCCCCGCTGATCACTGCCTGATAGCATTCCTCAATGCTGCCATAGCTCCGAAGAATGGTCCCATCCACGAGTTGCTCCTTCAGCGTTGGGAGCGTCCTGTCAGTGACTGCCGCGGTCCGAACGAAGCCGGTAAAGCCTTTCCTGACCAGTCTGGCGCAGTTTGTAATGCTGTACTCCTCCGTCGGAAGAAGGCCAGAGGCCTCAGCAATCACGATGTCCCCGTAATAGTGTCCTACGACATCATCCCGCCCGCTTAAAACGGCGTCGATGGTCTCCTGGAGCGAGTCATACAGGCTGAAGGTAAAACTGACGCCAAGCTTCTTTCCCAGTGCCTGATAGTACTCCGGGAGAATTCCTCTGACGGTCCCATCATTTTCTACAATTACAAAAGGCGCTGCCGTACGGACAAACGCGACTTTCATAGTCGGATGTGCCTTCAGATACGCCTGCTCCTCCTCTGTGAAATAGGAGAGCTCCGTATTATGGGCGTTCACGTATCGGTTATAAAGTTCGGACTGATAGCCCTGATTGTCTGTGAGAAGCTGCAGGAAAGCGGCATCAATCCGGTCCCGGAGATCTGTATCCTCCCGGCGCAGCATGATGTAGGAGGGCTCAAGCCGAAGGGTTAACAGACTCCTGCATCCCGCCTGGATCGCGCTGCCTGTGAGGAGCGCGTCCACCGCTCCCTGAGACAGGGCTTCCTGAGCTGCCTGCTCATTCGGATACCCCATCAGTTTCGGCGAAATCTCATGTTTTTCGCAGTAGTCCAGAAAAGGGGCAAGGAAACCAGACTGTTCCACATACCCAACACTGAGTTTTTCGATGGTCCCGCTTTCGTTTGGCTTCCAGGCATCCTTGTCATAATGGGTATAAACGCTGATGGTCTCCTCCAGAACCGGTCGGCTGGTGAAAATGAATTCTTTCTCCCGTTCTTTGGTCTTCAGAAAGTCAAACAGAAGGTCCACAGACCCGTCTCTGAGCGCCTCCTCCATTTCACTGACAGCTGTGAAGGCAACCATCTCCACCTGGAAGTTTCCGTAGACACCAATCGCCTCCGAAAGCTCCACATCATACCCGCGAAGATTTCCGTTTGCGTCTAGATAACCGTATTTTTCGGACTCAAAGAAGCCGACCCGAACAAGGTCCTGCCCGGCCTCAGCGAAGCTCAGGAACGGAAGACAGAGCGGCAGAAAAAGCGCCAGGGTGAAAACAGCCGCAATGAAGCCCAGGCTTATCCTTTTTATCAAGTGAAGCATTCTCTGCATGGTATCAACTCCCCAATCTGAACGGTTTCTCCATCACGCGGAAGAGTTCCTTCCTCTTCCCCCTGTCAGCGTTCTTCCGCTTGTGTGGAAGACCCTGGACGCATGCATAGCATGCATTGCATGCCATTTTTCCGGGTGCGGAAAGGCAGTTCCCGGGAATCCTTTGGGCCTGGAGCTTTTGGATTCTGGCCGTGCTCTGCCCGTCCAGGCGCAGGTCCGCTATCATACGATACGAGATGATGCAGTGACATGAATGATCCAGGTCGTGCCGTCAAGGTCCGGTCGAAAATACACGCTCTTCCACATCAATCAGATCATACCAAAAAACATACAGACCAGCCATACACCCGCCTTTTTTTCGCATATACTCTCTTTTTCAGATCTCCTCCAAACCACCTCTCTCTTCAGGAAGAACTCATTTCCAGCATCTCTCTTCAGAAAACACATGTCTCCCGCCTGACAGTCGATCTTTCAGCCAGAACTTTGCATATCGCGGATTTGCACCTGTCATGTCGCAAGTGTCTTAAGGTACGAGGATTCTGCCATGCGGCATTCCGCATAAAGCTCCTCGACTGTTTCAAATCACAGTCCCGGTGAAATCACGGTCCTCTCCATGGTGAATGGCACGCTCAATCCCTCGCGGCTTTATTTCCAGGCTTTTCTCCCTGCTCCTGACCATCCCGTTCAGATTCAATGATCTCTGCCGTCAGCCCCAAGAGCTCGACAGCAGCGGCTTCTCCGTCCGGAATCCGAATCAGGTTGTCCCAGACATCCTCCTTGCCCAAAAGGTTCATGCCGCCGTGCCAGACCAGACGCCTGTCGATCACCGCGAAATGCTCGGCCTCATCCCCCGTGGTCAGAACCATCACACCATTCTGCCTCATCTCCTGGATCAGCTGTCTTTTCTCTTCGCTGTCGCCAAATCTGATATCCTCCGGGTCTGTGGTGATCACCGACACATCCACCCCTGCCTCCTGACGGGAGCGGATCAGCTCAAGGAAGCGCCTCACTCTGGCATATATAAGATCCGGACTTGCGATGACAATACTTTGATTCGCCGCTGCAAGATCCTGCTCAAAGGCTTCCGTATAGTTTCCGTGGTCGAAGATCATGTTTCGGGCCGCCATCTGGGCTTCCTCCTCGGAAAGGACCCGATAGCCGAGTTTTTTATAAGTCTTCAGGCGGTTTTTGAAGTGGCTGTCAAAAACACCGATATGGCTGTCCACATAGTCGTAGACAATGATGTCCTTCTTAAACTCATACCTGCGGTTCATGCGGCCGACACACTGCTCCAGCTTTCCGTCGAACTTGATGGGGGCTGCCAGGAAAAGAGTGTCCAGGCGTTTGCAGTCAAAGCCCTCGCCGGCCTTCTGCTCTGTCGCAACAAGGGCCATCCCCACACCGGGCGGAAGGGCATCGATTTCCTTCCGGACAGCCTGATTCTCACTATCCGGGCGGCCGCCAAGAAGAAGATATGCATGTGCTGTGTCCTCTTTCAGGCTGCTGTAGAGAAATTCCGCGTGCTTCACCCGCCTTGTCAGGATGATTGCAGACCTTCCCTGGGCGATGGAGGCCCTGACATCCTTCAGGATCTGCTGGTTCCGCTCCTCCATGCCTGTGATCATTGTCATTGCCGCCTGATAATCCAGTTTCCCCTCTGTGAGCATCACCGCTCTGGTAAAGCGAGCTTTCAGTTTCAGATCCAGACACAGATCTCTGGCATGCTCCTTTGCTGTGTATTCATAGAGGATCGGCCCCAGCAGCATGTAGTTGATTTTCTCCAGCCTGTCGCTGCGGACCGGGGTCGCGGAGACTCCGTAGACATATTTCGCGGGAACTCTGGTCAGAACAGCCTGGGCCTGAGCGGACGCGGCGTGATGGCACTCATCCATGATGACAAGACCATAGGAGTCAATCCGGCTGAAGAAGCTGCCCTTATGGAAGGCAGAGCCAACCATCGCGATATCAATGATCCCTGTGGTCTTATCCTTCCCGCCCTTCAGGGTGCCGATCACACTGTCCCGTTTCTTCACCCGCCCCGAGGGCGTTTGATAATCAGGCAGCGGCTCGTCGATTTCCAGGAATTTCTCCAGGGCTTCCTTCCACTGATCAACCATGTCGCTCTCATAGACCAGAATCAGTGTATTCACCTTTTTCTCCGCGATGACATAGCTGCTGATGACTGTTTTCCCGGATCCTGTAGCGGAATTCAGAATGCCATGCTCAGCCTTGAGCATGTTTTTCACCGCTTCCTTCTGCTGCGGGAAAAGCTCTCCCCTGAAGGATACCCGGATTGGATTTCCCGTCTGCCTCTTATTCTGGATCTCTGTCTGAATTCCAGCCTCTTTGCACTTGCTGAGCAGTTTCTCCTCCAGTCCGCGGGGAATCCGAATATAGCCTTCGGTGTTCCTGGCCAGAGAGATCGTGCTGAAGATGTAATAGTTGGACCTCCCGGAATGAAGGTTCTTGTAAAACTCGGGGTTATCGATGGTGGCAAGACAGCGGATCCTGTTCTGGATGCCCGGCTTAAGGTTCAGGGCATCCACATAGATCCCATCCGCCAGAACCATGTGAAGGACCCCTGACACATCAGCCTTGGAAAAAGCATCATCCCGCCTCCACGGCTTTGGCCGTTCCTTCAGATCAGTCAGGTTGAGAAGCAGAGGCTGCCCGGTCATCTCTTCTGTCCACCTGGTCAGATATGTCTGGATCTGTTCCAGCGAGAGTCTTGGCGTGCTCATCAAAGCCGCCCACTGATCCGGATAGGCATTCCAGGATTCATCGATGAAGGCGGAGTTTCCTTTTTTCAAGGCTTGCCCCTGCAGGGGCAATGCGATCAGATTTCCCAGGCTGTTCGCCATATCCTGGGACGGGTACATGCGGTCATAGAAGCGGAAGCTTGTCAGATTGATGGCCAGAGCCCCCTTGTCCAGAAGGCAGAAGCCAAACTGGCGGGCTAAAACAGCGGGAACAGACTGGCTGAAGAAGATCCAGACGTGGGCACCGTTTCCGGACCTGGAACGCTCCACCAGGGCGGGAACGCCGCTTATGCTACAGATCCGGCGGAGAGATTCCACCTCTGCTTTCCAGGAATCTCCCTCATTCGCGAAGTCATTTTTCTCCGCTCCCCTCCCGTGATGGTCGAAGTCAAAAACCAGAAAGCGGCAGCTGCTGTCTTTCCAGAGCGGATAGACCCCGATACAGTCCGTGCCATCTTCTCTGGACCCCCTGAGATGGTTCATGATATGCCAGTTTTCCAGCTTCTGCCAGCTCTGATGGGCACAGATATCGCAGGGGGATCTGGGATCTTTCTGCCTGGGACAGATGTCTTTCCAGCGGTTATCACACTGCGGATAGTATCCGCCCTTTCCCCCGCGCCTGGCAAACACGTCGAGCCGCCCCCAGAATCTTCCGAGAAAGCGGTTGGCGTTGCCTTCGCTGATCGGCAAAGGCAGAATCCGGCCTCCCTGGTCCGGGTCAAACGCGTCGGATCCATGCTCCTCCCGATCAAACACATCGGTCGGCTTCAGTGAAACATTCTTCTCATGGAGCAGATCCC
>CADBUA010000422.1 GCA_902797665.1 uncultured Lachnospiraceae bacterium
ACCCCGATCTTTTTCAGGATCCGCCCATGGGTCTCATTCCGCGCCCGTGCCAGGATATAGGGGCATTTCATATCCACGCATGTCATCGCGATGACAATAGAGGCTTCCATATGGTCCACCATGGTGATCACAGCCCCGTCGATGTTCTTGAGGCCCAGGCCTTCCACAGCGTCCGCGTCCAGGACATCCGCCGTCTGAGCGTAGCTGACATCCGCGGCGATCATCTGGATCTTGGCCGGATTGATGTCCACCGCGATCACCATGTTTCCACCCTTCTCCAGGGTCCGCGCCACCGCTGATCCGAACCTGTCGACGCCGAATACCACGTACCGCTTCTTCATCCGGATATCTTCCCCGCTTTCCTTTTGGCGAACAGCCGCTGGCGCACGATCTCGTAGCCGAGCACACCCGCCGCCACGGAGGCGTTCAGAGAGTCAATCTCCCCGGTCATGGGGATCTTCGCGTTGAAGTCGCACTTCTCCTTAACCAGGCGTGAGACGCCCTCCCCCTCATTCCCGATCACCAGACCGATGGGACCGGTGAGGTTCAGATCATACATCAGCTCTCCCTGCATGTCTGCCGCCGCAAACCAGATGCCTTCCTTTTTCAGGGACTCGATCGTCTGGCTGAGGTTATTGACCTTGGCCACCGGTGTATAGTTGAGAGCTCCTGCTGAGGCCTTTGCAACGATCGCTGTGAGGCCTACAGCCCGCCGCTTCGGGATGATCACCCCGTGCGCTCCGCAAAGGTTAGCTGAGCGGATGATGGCTCCGAGGTTGTGGGGGTCCTCAATCCCGTCGAGTACAAAAAGAAAGGGATCTTCCCCCTTGTCCCTGGCTTTCCGCAAAATCTCCTCCAGCTCCGCGTACTCATATGCCGCGGCATGGGCGATGACACCCTGGTGGCGTCCAGTCTCTGACATCTGGTCAAGCCGTTCCCTGGCCACGTAGTCGACGATGGCATCCTTCTTTTTCGCCTGCCCGATCAGAGCAAGGACAGGGCCGTCTGTCAGACCTTCCTGCACATACAGGCGATCAATCGTCTTTCCCGCCCGAAAAGCCTCCCGAATGGGATTGCGCCCCTCTATGATATATTCCCGGTCTTCCACTTTCCTCCCCCTGATGCGGCCTTCTCTTAGAAGGATCCTGCACTTGCCTGATCCACAATCCTCAAAAAAAGCTCCTGTTTTCGCAGCTTTTTCAGCGCCTGGGCCCTTGCAGGCACCAGGCGCCGTTCCTTTTTTTGAGTCTTGTTCTTTCTTCTGATTCTGTTTCCCGTTATGATTCTTATATCATTAAGGTATATTTGTTTTTTCTATCTTGTATTCTTCACGCTCTGCGCAAGAGATGCGCAAGCTGAAGCGCTGAATGGACAGTTCCAGCTTCTATCCTCTGGATCTTCCCGCGCTCTGCCCTAAGCCTTGACCGCAGAGCTTCCGCTTCCCTTGCCGCGCTTTCCTGAGAGCTCAGACAACACAGAAGATCTGGACAGAAGCTCCACAATCCGCTCGTAGCGCCGCTCCAGGTAAAGCCAGCCGATCAGTGCTTCGAGGCCGGTGGCCTCCAGATACTCCGCTCTCTCCGCGTTTTTGGCGTTGTGCCCGGGGCTTGAGTTGCGCCCCCGGCGGAAGACCGCCTGCTCCTCCGCAGAGAGATCCGGAAGAATTCTCTCCGCCAGCGCGGCCTGGGCCCTGGCACTGACGATCTCTGAGGCCTTCCTGTGAAGCTTCATCGTCTGCCGGTCTGCCTGCTTGACGAGAATAGTCCGGACCACGAGGTCAAACACCGTATCCCCCATCCAGGCCAGGGTGAGCGGCGCGTACTGGCTCCAGTCACGCTCCGGCAGCTCAAAGCCCAGATCTGTCAGGTCTGCCAGGGAGAGCATCTCTCTCAGGCTCTCTTCCATTTGACCCCTTCCCGCGTGTCCAGGAGGGTGATCCCCATGGAGGCGAGCTTGTCCCGGATCTCATCGGCCTTCTTGAAATCTTTCGCCTTTCGCGCAGCCTGGCGTTCCGCGATCAAGGCTTCGATGTCTCCATCGAGGACTTCTTCCTCTTTGCTGACCCGAAGGCCCAGAATCGCGCAAAG
>CADBUA010000423.1 GCA_902797665.1 uncultured Lachnospiraceae bacterium
AACAAAGCCTCCATCAGCAGGATTCGGGAGATTGACGGCAGGACCGAGGATGTTTCTGTCTCTGTCCCCTATTCCTCTCTGAGCAATGAGGGAGGAGGCCCGGGATTTTCAGCTGCGTCTGTGATGGATTACGACCCTGATGTGAAGGTCAGAGGAGACACAGAGATCGAGACCCACATATTTCCTGCGGACCGCATCATGGCGAAGGCATTGTTTCACTCCAGGATTCTTGGCTATATGCTTCGGCCGTTCGAGAACAATCTCATCGCCGCCCTGTACATCGCCATAAGCGGCCTGATCGTGTTCTGGCCCTTCGACCAGAAAGGAAGGCCCAGGCACTACAGCGATGAAGAGCTGGATGGAATGACAGATTCAGGGGAAATGTAAAGCTGGGACAAAGAGACGGCAGGCAGAATCAAAGACAATTAAGAAACATAGATAGTACAAAAGATAAAAAGCAAAAACAGATAATTGAAATTAAGCAAAACCCATACCTGTGAAATACCTGCGGACGCTAAGGATCATACAGAATCGAGAAGATTTTGACAGATTCGGGCATATACTAGAGGTACGCCAGAAGTTCCCGGCATTAGCGCTATGAAAGTGGCAGTATCCTGCCTGTTTCAAAACGGATGCTGTCTACCTGGGCGTTAGCCCCGCCGGAGGCGGGGACCGCCTGCAGGGCAGGCGGCAGGCCTTTATGAATTCCATGCCTCTCTTGGCAGCAGGCCCTTCCGGATTTTTGAATTTACCGCCTGCCTGGCGGACAGTTCAGGAAGGACCCCGAGAGTATTTCAGAAGCATTCAAAAGAATCCGGGAAGAGTCAGACAGATTCCGGAAGATCGCAAAGACAGCAAGGATCTCATCCATGGGAGAGGGGATCCCAAGATACAGGATATGGAGAGATGGGGCAGCAGAGGATCCGAGAGAAACGGGGATTTTGCTTGGCATTGGACATCACGGTGGAATGAGCGTACATGTGGATAAAAAAACATTGGTCGACGATCCTCCTGCTGCTGATTCTCCTGGCGGGAGTCGGACTTGTCACCTACCCTACGTTCGCTGACTGGTGGAACAGCTTCCATCAGTCGAGAGCCATCGCGGGGTACGCGGACAGCGTCGCGCAGATTGATGATTCCTATTATGAGGAACTGATGGAGCAGGCCCGGGAGTTCAACAAGTCACTCCTGAACCGGGATGACAGCCGCTTCAACATGTCAGATGAGGACAGGGAGATTTACAACAACATCCTCAATATCGACGGGAGCGGTATCATCGGTTATATCGAGGTACCAAAAGTCAATATTTCCCTGCCGATCTATCACGGGACTTCAGAGGCTGTACTGCAGGTGGCCGCCGGACACATCGAGGGAACCTCCTTCCCGGTGGGAGGAGAAGGAACCCATGCAGTGGTCTCCGGGCATCGCGGACTTCCGAGTGCGAAGCTCTTCACGGACCTGGATCAGATCGAGGAGGGAGACATCATCCAGATGACCATCCTGGACGATGTCCTGACCTACCAGGTGGATCAGATCCGGATTGTGCTCCCAAACGAGCTCTCTGATCTGGCCATCGATCCGGAAAAGGACCTGGTTACCCTGGTGACCTGTACCCCCTACGGGATCAACTCTCACAGACTCCTGGTCAGAGGGCACCGGATCGACAATCCGGACAGTGGCGACGTCCGTGTTATTTCCGACGCGACCCAGTATCGGCCGATTAACGTACTGCCGATTGTGGCGGGCATCATCATCCTGCTGGTTCTCATCGGATTCGGAGTCAATTCGCATCACAGCAGGGTTCACTTCCGGATTTACAAGGCTTTGATGCTGGAGCATCAGGAACGGGAGCGCCGCTTCTCACTTGAGTACTTCTATGAGAAGCATCCGCAGATCCGGGCCAGCGATGAGGCGAGGGCAAAGGCGGCAGCTGAGAAGGCCAGAATCGAGGCGGAGAAGGCGAAAAATCCCAAGGGGAAGCCTTCTAAAAAGCTGAAAAAAGCGGAAAAGAAGGGCAAAACCGTAAAGCAGAAAACGCC
>CADBUA010000424.1 GCA_902797665.1 uncultured Lachnospiraceae bacterium
CATTGTTCATAGTGACGGGGATGTGCTAGAATGTCCGAAATAGATCAGCACCGGAATACTGGTGCCGGAAAGGAGACAGGAAGCTTTTCATGCCTGTACTCCCGGAACTCTGCCCGGTCAAGCGGAGCAGAAATCCACAGTCAGAGAGAAAGGGAGGAAAAACCATGGATTTGGAGAAGATTGCCGAACTTCAGAACATTATTGACGGGAGTGACAACATAGTCTTCTTCGGTGGGGCCGGTGTCTCGACGGAGAGTGGAATCCCGGATTTCAGGAGCCAGGACGGACTGTACCATATGAAGTATAAGTTTCCGCCGGAGACCATCATCAGCCATTCCTTCTTCCTCCACAACCCGGATGAGTTCTACCGCTTCTACAAGGACAAGATGCTGGCTTTGGACGCGGAGCCGAACGCGGCGCATTTAAAGCTCGCGGAACTGGAGAAGGCAGGGAAGGTCCGTGCGGTGGTGACCCAGAACATCGACGGACTGCATCAGAAGGCCGGAAGTCAGAAGGTTCTGGAGCTTCACGGGTCCGTGCTCAGAAATTACTGCACCCGCTGCGGAGAATTCTACGATGCGGAGTATGTCAAGAACGCGGAAGGAATTCCGAAGTGCCAGAAGTGCGGAGGAACCGTCAAGCCGGATGTGGTCCTCTATGAGGAAAGCCTGGACAACGATGTGATCTCGGAGGCTGTGGATTATATCTCCAAGGCTGATGTTCTGATCATCGGCGGGACCAGCCTGGTGGTCTATCCTGCGGCCGGACTGATCAACTACTTCAATGGAAGGAATCTGGTCCTGATCAATAAGTCCTCCACAGGGCGGGAAGATCGGGCAAGCCTGGTCATCACCGACGCGATCGGGGAAGTGTTCAAAAGGATTCACGTCTGAGCTATGGCGCAGCTTTCTGCGCCTTGATGGAGGAACAGTTATGCACCAGACAAAGAGGTTTCGCATGAGATCGTTTCTGATCCTGGCGGTCACTTTTCTGATGCTCGCTTTCGTGGTCTCTGCCTCCGCGGAGACGAAAGCGTCTGCGAAGATTGGAAACAAAAAGTATGAAAGCCTTCAGGATGCGGTAGACGCTGTGAAGGATGGCCAGACGATCAGGCTCCTGAAAGCTGTCAGAACGGATCAGTCTCTGACCATCAGAAAAAACAGGACCTTCACCATCAACCTTGACGGGAAGGCTTACAGGTATACTGGGGATGGGGCCGCAATTCAGTGTGGAAAAGGAACTGTCACGATCAAGGGCGCGAATATCAAAACGCCAGAGAAGAGCGGGACCTCAATTCAGGTGACCGGTCTTGGGAATATGAGGCTGGAATCCGGTTCCCTGGTGGGGAGTCTGAAGAACGCCGGAACTGTGGTCATCCTGAACGCTGCCATCTCTGGGGCAGCTTTCCCGGCGATTGAGAATATCGGTACACTCTCGATTGAGGACGGGCAGTTCAGCGGAGGCACAGAAAGCCTGAAAAACAGCGGAACCTGCACGATCATGGGAGGGACCTTCGGGAAAGGTACCTCAAGTTCAATCGAAAACAGCGGGAATCTGACCATTAAGGGCGGAAGCTTCGGGAATATCCACAACACAGCGATCCTTCACATTGCGGAGGGGACCTTCAACGCGCCAGAAGGGGTTGTCCTGGAAAACACGAAGGGGATCACGCAGATCGACAGCGGAATCTTCAACGGCCAGGTCCTGAATCATGCGGAGATGACCATCAACGGAGGAAGCTATCGGGAGACGCAGAATGGGAAGGCTGTAGTTGAGTGCACGGGTGGAATCTGCACCGTCAGCGGAGGGAACTTCTTTTCCAGTCTGTGGATCGGCATCTATGTCAGAAAGGACGCACAGGCGGTATTCCATGGAGGCTATGTCTCCTCCGGAGACGGACAGTACTCGATCTTCTCCGACGCCGGAACTGTGACGATCTTTGCAGTCGATACCAGCGGGGATATTTATTACAAATACGCAAGCGCGTATGAGTGAGCAGAGATGGATTGTGAAGGTGATATCGAAGCGGCTCCGGGCTTTCTGCCCGGAGCTCTTTTGACGGCAAAATCGCTGGCAAAAGAGCCTGAAATTCCGGGAAATTTGTCCATTTTTCTGTCCTTGCTTTTGGCTTGCATTTCTCTTATAATCTTCCTTCGTGATGTATCATTTTCCTTGCTCGCCTGACTTCAGGGCGGGCCGGAGACCATAAGGAGGTACAAGTTAGCATGAATAAGTATGAACTGTGCGTTGTTGTCAGCGCAAAGCTCGAAGACGAAGACAGGGCTGCAGTGATCGATCGCATCAAGGATCTGATTGCCCGTTTTGGCGGGGCCGTGTTGGATGTCGATGAATGGGGAAAGAAGAAGCTCGCTTACGAGATCCAGAAGCAGCATGAGGCTTTCTATTATTTCATCCACTTCGAGTCTGAGTCGACCTGCCCGGCGGAGGTCGAGAATCGTGTCCGCATCATGGACAACGTGCTCAGATATTTATGCGTTAGACAGGATGCATAAATTAAGTGAGTGAGGTAGAGTTTTATGAATAAAGTCATCTTGATGGGACGTCTGACCAAGGATCCGGATGTTCGTTACTCGGCGGGAGATCAGTCGCAGGCATTTGCCAGATATACGCTGGCTGTAGACCGCAGAGTGCGCCGCGACAATAATGACCCGAATGCCCAGACCGCTGATTTTATCGGCTGTGTTGCGTTTGGAAAGTCCGCGGAGTTTGTAGAGAAGTATCTGCGCAAGGGGATGAAGATCGCCGTGACCGGTCGGATCCAGACCGGAAAATATACGAACAAGGATGGCCAGACCATCTACACGACTGATGTCGTGGTGGAGGACCATGAGTTCGCGGAGAGCAAGGCTTCCTCGGATGCCTACAGGGCGCAGACATCCTTTGGTCAGGGTGGAGGCTACAGCCAGCCGTCTTCTTACAGCGCTTCCAGTGCTCCGGCACCTCAGCCGACTCCAGCTCCCACAGGTGCAGATGACGGATTTATCAATATCCCGGATGGGCTGGATGAGGAGCTGCCGTTTAAGTGATGCGCGGCTTACAGCCTTCGGGGGGAGCTTTGGGACAGAGTCCCGGCTCTTTCAGAATGAATAATTAGATAGAATGGCGGGGCGGCAGAGGGATCTGCCCTCCCCCTTGCCGTTGATTTTAGGAGGTATGGATCATGCCGTTTACGAAGGAAAGAAGCGATTCCCCGCGCCGCAGACCGATGCACAGAAGAAAGAAAGTCTGCATCTTCTGCGGAAAAGAGTCTGGTGAGATCGATTACAAGGACGTCGCAAAGCTGAGAAAGTATGTCTCTGAGAGAGGCAAGATTCTTCCGAGAAGGATCACCGGGAACTGCGCGAAGCATCAGAGAGCGCTTACTGTCGCGATCAAGAGAGCTCGTCACGTATCCCTGATGCCGTACGTCCAGGAGTAATTCTGCGAAGGCTGAATATGGCCGCAGCTTCATTTATGAAGCTGCGGCTTTTATTTTTCTTAAAAACAGCAAAACATTTCTTAAGCATTTCTATATCTACGCAAAACCATCCGAAAATCCTATAAAATACGCAGAGGAACAGCCAGTGCCTGCTTCTCTGTACATGAAATCTGGTGTAAGCGGGTATCATTCAGCACAGACAAATCAGATTTTTCTATTTGCTGTTCATCATGTATGTCAATCAAAAAACTGAAGGAATCCATAGATTTCAGTGCGTGGAGACCTGCATGCTGCGGTTTCCTGAAG
>CADBUA010000425.1 GCA_902797665.1 uncultured Lachnospiraceae bacterium
GAAATGGGTCCGGGGCCACAACGGGCACCGGCAGAACGAGCTCTGCGACAAGCTGGCCACCACTGCCGCAGATTCCGGGAACCTGTTGGATGACCCGGGTGCTTTATAACAACCGTGTTTGAGGATATTCGATACATTCTTATTTCTTTAGGCATAGATACAGGTATAGTATAGTATGGCGTAGAATAACATGATATTGTATTGTATTGTGTGTCATGGCATTGTATACTATTATATAATATGATGTTGTATGGTATTATATAGCATAGCATAGTCATGGCTATGTACATGTGCATATATTACTATGCCTATATGTGTTCATTGATTATTGTGTTCTGTATTTGTATTTGTATTTCTTCTTCTGTTCCATTTTGATTGTTTTCTCTATATAGAAGAAGGATCCAGGCAGCGCCCGGATCCTTCTTCTCTTTTTTCTTTCCTCTTTTTTCTTTCCTCTTTTCTCTTTCCTCTTTCCTCTTTCTTTTTTCTTCTTTTCTGTTTCTTCTTTCCTGTTTCCTGTTTTCCTATCTGGCTCCGCTCTCGAAGTTCAAATCCTCCCCAGATCCCATCTCAAACGATCCTGCACTTTCTCCTTCTTGCCTCTCAGCTTTCCGCTCTATCGAAAGCGCTCTTCCCGGAAGGCACGAATCTCTCCCGATGCCAGATCCTTCACAACCTCCGCAGCAATCAGGAAGCCCGCTACCGGTGGGCAAAAGGAAATGCTGCCCGTGGCAGGGCGATGGCCCTTCTCTGTCTCCATTTCCTGAGCGTCCTTTTCCGTCCGGTCCCCCGCGCGGGGGACGACCGGCGCTTCAGTCGAGTAGACGACCTTCAGAGCTTTCACCCCGCGCTTTTTTAACTCCCGCCGCATGACTCTGGCCAGGGGGCATATGGAGCTGTCATAGATATCCGCGACACGGAAAGCGCAAGGATCCAGATGGTTGCCCGCTCCCATGGCGCTGATGACTGCTGTCCCGGCATGCTGGGCGCGGAGAATGATTTCAATCTTGGCGGTGATGTTGTCAACACAATCGATCACATAATCAAAGGCTGTGAAATCCACCATATCCGCGTTCTCCGGCAGGAAAAAGGCCTGCCACACCTCGACCTCGGCCTCGGGATTGATATCCAGGATACGGGCCTTGACGACTTCCACCTTACTCTGCCCAATGGTCGAATGAAGGGCAATGATCTGTCGGTTCAGGTTGCTGACCGAGACCACGTCCTTGTCCACAAGAAGAAAATGTCCCACGCCTGCTCGGGCCAGGGCTTCACAGACACAGCCCCCAACGCCGCCGACACCAAATACCGCTGCCCTGGATCCGGCCAGCTTCCTCAGGGCATCCGCCCCGATCAGAAGCTCCGTCCGGCAGAATGCTGTCTCCTGTCCCATAACTTCTCTCCTCTGTGTATGCTGCTTTGCCTGTCCAGTCACAGGCGCCTGCAGCCATTCGGCCGGACTGAGGCTCCTGTCGTCGCATGAAAAGTGCGCCCGGCCTTACCTTTTGAACTGTATCACCTCGCGTGGCGCCAGACGGCCAAAGCGGACTCAAACAGCTACTTATTCTCTATCGTCATGCTTTGCGCTGAGCATGAAAAATCCCTCTGCGCGGAAATCCGCAAAACAGGCGAAAGTGCTCCTCTCCAATTTTCTCCATAGTTTCTGTAGGTCAGCCTCTATCATACCATCAGGCGCGCATCCAAAAAACCGGCTGTCAGCTTCATCTGACAGCCGGTTTCGGCAGCTGCTTCTGTAAGGAAAAGGCAGAAGACTATCTATCCCCGGAAGCTTTCGGAGCTGCCGGGACTTCCCCACTGTGCTTCACACTCACAGGGACCTTTACATCAGCTGGCGGAACATCGCGATGACCTGCTCCTTGGTCGCCTCACGCGGGTTGCCCGGATAGCAGGCATCTGCCAGAGCATCGTCTGCCAGCTGACTGAGATCCTCCTCGCGGATCTTCTCGTTCTTCTCCGGGATTCCAACATCCTTGGAGAGCTGCTTGACAGCCTCAATGGCCGCGTTGCGATATTCTTCCTGAGTCATACTGTCTACGCCCTTAACGCCCATGGCTCTCGCGATCTCACGGTAACGCTCACCGCTGTAGTCCTTGTTGAACTCCATAACGATCGGCAGGAACATCGCGCAGGCAACCCCGTGCGGCGTGTCATAGTGAGCGGAAAGGGTGTGCGCCATCGAATGGTCGATTCCGAGACCGACATTGGAGAATCCCATGCCGGCAATGTACTGACCCATCGCCATACCATTGCGTCCTTCCGGATCATTCTGGACTGCCTTGCGCAGGTTCTGGGAAATCAGGCGGATCGCCTCGAGATGGAACATATCCGTCAGTTCCCAGGCAGCCTTCGTGGTGTAGCCCTCGATGGCGTGCGTCAGGGCGTCCATACCGGTGGCAGCTGTCAGGCCCTTGGGCATGGAGGACATCATATCCGGATCGATGACCGCATAGGCCGGGATGTCATGTTCGTCGACGCAGACAAACTTTCTCGACTTCTCCGGGTCTGTGATCACGTAGTTGATCGTAACCTCAGCGGCTGTCCCCGCGGTGGTCGGAACTGCGATGGTCTTCACGGCATGCTTTTTGGTGGGAGCAACCCCTTCAAGAGAACGGACGTCCGCAAACTCCGGGTTTTCGATGATGATGCCGATGGCCTTGGCTGTATCCATGGAAGAGCCGCCGCCGATGGCGATGATGGAGTCCGCTCTTGAGGCCTTAAAAGCTTCCACGCCGTCCTGGACATTCTTGATGGTCGGATTGGGCTTGATCTCGCTGTAGAGAGAGTAGGCGATCCCTGCCTTTTCCAGAAGATCTGTGACCTTCGCTGTCACCTTGAACCTGATCAGATCGGGGTCTGAGCAGACAAAAACCTTGCGGAAGCCTTCCCGCTCGCAGATGCCCGGGATTTCGTTGATTGCCCCATTGCCGTGATAAGATACTGTGTTGAGAACGATTCTGTTCGCCATTGATTTCTCCTTTGATTCTGAATTCTGTCATGATGCTCGCGGATATATGACTCTGATCAGGTATCGAAAGCCACAGCCGCTTCAACTTATTGCATTTTCTCTTGTCGCAGGCTGTAAAGCCCTCATTGAAAGTGCGCCCGGCCTTTGCTTTTGAGCTGTATTGCCTCGCATTTTCTCACGCTCGCGGGTTTTCATCTGATCGTTTCTGATCGTTTCAGCTCCTTCTGCGTGCGGTCAGGAAGATCTGCTTCGGGTCGTCTTAGGCCGCAGTCTGCCTTTCCCGGAAAAGCTTCAGTGCTTTTCAAACAGGAAGCGCTCCGGCAGCGTCACCTTGAAGTCCCTGGCCAGGTTCCGGAAGTCATCCGGCTGAATCGTCTGCCGCTTTTCCGAAACCATGGAACGGACCTTTACCAGGATCTCCGCGCTTTTCTCCACCGTGTGCATCAGGCCGAAGGTCAGATCAAAGTCTTCTCCTGCGCAGAACATGCCGTGATGGGCCCAGATGGCCACATCGTACTTCTCCATCAGCTTGGAGGTCTCGACAGCGATCTCTCTTCCGCCCGGAACCATCCAGGGTACAACCCCGATGCCGCCCGGGAAGACCACCGGACACTCCGTCGCCATCTCCCAGAGCTCTCGGGTGAAAGCCTCGTCGGTAAGGGGAAGCACGAAAGTCAGGGCGATGGTGTTGGCCGGATGCGCATGGTAAATGACGCGATACTTTCCGTTTGTAACCCTCTTCTTTACCTCATGGTTCATCAGGTGGCTGGGAAGCTCGGAAGTCGGACGGCCGCCATTCACCAGGCCCCAGCAGATCCGGTAGTTTTCACCCTTCTCATCCAGCTCCACGATGCAGATCGTATCTTCCGGCTTGATGACCGCATTGCGCATGTACTTGCCAGAACCGGTCACCAGGAAATATTCCCCCGCAAGATCCGGGACAGATGTTCCGATCTCTCTCCACTCTCCCGGCTGAAGCTCCTCCCTGACCGAGTCGATCTCCTCATCCTTGATCCGATAAGACAGGTTCCCACCGTTCCGCTCATGCCAGCCCTGCTGCCAGCCGTCATCCGCCATGCGAATGAATCCTTTGACAAACTCAGCATTCAATACATTCATTTCACATTTCTCCTTTATCTCTTATTCTATTTCTTATTTCTATACTCCTGCCCTTCCAGGCCTGATTCCGGTGAAAGGTCTGCCTGAATCCAGCGGGAAAGCTCACGGTTCAAAGGTCCTTATCTCAAAGCTCTTCCCGATGGAAGATCTGGCCGCCGAGAGATTCTCAAAGACCCCATCCGCGATCATCTGCACGATCAGGTTTCCAATAGCCGTACCCTCGATGGGCCCCGCGATGACCGGAATGCCCAGTGCCTTTGCCGTCATCTCATTGAGATAGGCATCCTGGCATCCTCCGCCGATGATGTTGAGTTCCCTGTAAACTTTGCCATTTATCGAGGTAAGGAGAGACGCGGTTTCCCGGTAGCAGTCAGACAGGGAGACATAAATACACTGCATGAGCTCGCCGACCGTCTCCGGAACCTTCTGTCCGCTCTCTTTCAGCGCCCCCAGGATCTCGTCAATCATGCTCGCCGGCCGGAGGAAACGGTCATTGTTCACATCCACCTTCGAGGAAAAGTCTCCGGCCTCCCGGGCCAGTGCTGAGAGTTCTCCGAAGCCCCATTTCTTTTCCCCGGCCTTCGCCCCCTGCAGGTCCCTGAATCCCCAGCCATAGGAGAGGGTCTTCCCCCCGTCCGAGACCACGTATTCTGTCCCGTTCAGCTGCCGGCGGACCGACTGAATCATCCAGAGGCCCATGATGTTCTTCAGGTAACGGTAGCGCTGCCAGGCGCCGCCCTCGTTGGTGAAGTTGGCCTCCCGGGACTTTTCACTGGTAACCGCCTCTTTATTCTCAACCCCCATCAGGCTCCAGGTTCCGCTGGAAAGGATCAGGGTATCCTCCTCATCGCTGGGAACCGAAAGAAAGGCGGAACCGGTATCGTGGGATGCCGGAAGCACCACCTTCGTATTGAAGCCGACCGCCTTCTGGATCTCCTCTGTCAGGCAGCCAACCACGGTGCCCGGCATTGAGAGCTTTCCGAAGAGCCGCTCCGGAAGAGACAGCCTCCGAATCAGCTCCTGATCCCACTCGCATGATCTTGCGTTGACAAGACCTGTGGTCGAGGCATCCGTGTACTCCTGGCACATGACCCCGGTGAGCCTGTAATTCAGATAGTCCGGGATCATCAGGAGGTGTTCCGCTTTCTCCAGAAGCTCCGGCATCTTTTCCTTCGTCTGCATCAGCTGGTAAATGCTATTGAAGAGAAGCTTCTGAAGGCCGGTCTTCTCATACAGTTCCTGATCAGAGATGATCTTCTCGACCAGACGGTCCATCCCATCGGTGCGGCTGTCCCGGTAGGAGATGGCGTTCCCGAGCATCTCTCCCGCCTCATCCAGAAGCACGTAGTCAACTCCCCAGGTATCAATCCCCATGGACTCCGGGATCCTGCCCATCTCTCCGCACTTTCTGAGTCCCGTGAGGACGCCCTCCCAGAGACCATCTATATCCCAGGTCAGGTACCCGGCCCGCTCGATCAGGTGATTTTCAAAACGGTGAACCTCTTCCAGCTCGATCCTGCCGTCCTTGACCGATCCCAGAATCGCGCGTCCGCTGGAAGCCCCCATATCGACTGCCAAATAGTATTTTCCCATCTGATCATCCTCACTTGCTCTGACTCTGTTCTGCCGCCGTCAGGAAGAAAAGCCGAAAACGAATCCTTGTCTCATGATTCGGAATCCTTCCGGAACCATCATTCCCTGAATCTCTATTTTATCCCAAAAAAAGGACAAAAACCATACAGCTTCTTGTGCTTTTTGGGGACTTTTTCGGCAGGACTCCATTTGCCTTTATGGCCAAAAAAAGGACCTGGTTTGCCTTTCCGAGGCGGCTATGCTAGGATTGTGCCGCAAAAGAGAGGCGGCTTAGATAGTCGGAAAGCGGGGAAAGCCAGATGCTGTCTGATTTTGTGAATACGCTGAAAGCGCTCACAGAGGAGGAGCGGAAAATCCTGGGAGGGGATATCGCCATCCAGAA
>CADBUA010000426.1 GCA_902797665.1 uncultured Lachnospiraceae bacterium
AGGTAGATGCAGTTCCCCAGGGACTTGCTCATCTTGGCCTTTCCGTCCGTGCCAGGAAGGCGCCTTGCCGCGGAATCTTTCGGAAGGAGGATCGCCGGCTCAACCAGAACCTCCCCGTAAACGGAGTTGAACTTCCGGACGATCTCCCGGGTCTGTTCCAGCATGGGCTCCTGGTCTTCCCCGGCCGGAACGGTGGTCGCCTTGAAGGCGGTGATGTCGGAAGCCTGGGAGATCGGGTAGCAGAAAAAGCCCACCGGGGTTCCCTCCGCCTCCTCCCGCTCTGAGAAGCCTCTCATCCTGATCTCTGCCTTGACGGTGGGGTTCCGGGAGAGCCGCTGGACGGTTACCAGGTTCATATAGTACTGGGTCAGCTCCGGAAGCTCAGGGATCTGGGACTGGATCAGGATGTGAGACTTCTTTGGGTCAATTCCGGCAGACAGGTAATCCAGCGCCACGTTGACGATGTTTCTGCGGACCTTGCCCGGGTCTTCCGCGTTGTCGGTGAGCGCCTGGGCGTCGGCGATCATGATATAGATCTCATCAAACTGACCGGAGTTCTGCAGCATCACGCGCTCCCGAAGGGAGCCGACATAGTGGCCGATGTGGAGTTTCCCTGTCGGCCGGTCGCCGGTCAGGATGATCTTGCTCTTTGCTTCTGACATGGTATCTCCTTTGAGTGTCTGTGTATGGTCTGAAAAGCGGAGGAGCAGGGGGAGCGGCTCTCTCATGCTCCAGGCTTAGATATGCGCCTCTTTGAATGCCTGATCGTATGGTTCCTTCAGGAGCCCCTTCTCAGTGATCATCCCGGTGATCAGGGAGTGGTCTGTGACATCGAAGGCCGGGTTGAAGACATCTACGCCCTCCGGGGCCATCCGGCTCCTGTACCACATCTCTGTCACTTCATCTGGATCCCGCATTTCAATCGGAATCTCAGCGCCTGTAGGCGTATTCCGGTCGATGGTGGAACTTGGCGCGCAGACATAGAAGGGAATGCCGTAGTGCCTGGCGAGAATGGCCACGCCGGAGGTACCGATTTTATTGGCAGCGTCCCCGTTGTTTGCCACCCGGTCACAGCCGACAAAGATGATGTCGATCTTTCCGGATTTCATCAGGAGGGAAGCCATGTTGTCGCACTGGACGGTGGTGGTGATCCCGGCTGAAGAGAGCTCGAAGGAGGTGAGCCTGGCACCCTGCAGAAGCGGCCTGGTCTCATCACAGTAGACATGCATGTCACTGCCCTTCCAACCATGCTCGAGGGCGATGTACATGGGGGCTGTGGCGGTGCCATACTTGGCGGTGGCCAGGGTCCCGGCGTTACAGTGGGTCAGGATGCCGATCTCCTTCCCTTCCTTTTTGAGGTCTTTCAGGAGGCTGAAACCGATCTCCCCGATGTTCCGACTGATCTGGATATCATCCGCCTGGATGGCATCTGCCTGCAGGTAGAGGAACTTTTTGATGTCACAGATAGGCTCAGTCTGATGGTCCACGATTGTGCGATCCATGATCTCGAGCGCCCAGAAAAGGTTGACAGCTGTGGGACGGGAGGAAGCATAGTATTTTTTCAGATCCAGAAACTCCTCATAGAAGTCCTTGTAGGTCTGTGCCGTGCTCCGCGCCATCACAACCGCGACGCCGTAGGCGGCGCTGACTCCGATGGCTGGCGCCCCGCGGACCCTGAGCTTTTTGATGGCTTCCCAGATCTCCTCCCTGGTGCTCAGGCTGATGCGCTTCACCTCTCCCGGAAGCAGGGTCTGGTCAATGATATCCAGCGCTTTCCTGTCCGGCGTCAGCCGTACGGTCAGCACCTGGTCAAAGAATTTCTCAACATCCATGCTGTTCCTTCTTTCCGTTTCCCTCAATTTCTCATGCCCTCGATTCCTCATGGGGCGCTGAGTCTGCTGTCTTTTCCGGTTTTCCGGATTGCCCGGAAAAATCCTGAACAGTATAGCATTGTGGAAGGTTTTTTAAAACCGGGAATTCGGTTATGCGGCAGGGCTTTCGCTTTGTATGACCCCGCAAGGAAAGTGCCAGACGCACCATCCAGCCTGGAGTTCTGGCCGGCGCGGGGACGAGTTCGTATTGACAGGCGAAGCGATTGGGCAATCCGAATGTTTATCATAGCTGCCCAGCAGCAGGCGCCTGAAGCCGCGAGGCCGGACTGAGATTCCTGTGCCCGCGTTGAATGTGCCCCCCGGCCTTTCTTCTGAACTTTATCGGCATGCTTTGCGATGCAGGTGCGCAAAGTGGACGGGACCGTTACAGGATATTCAGACTCTCCGGATGCTGCCGCGTACAGGCATGTGGCCTTCCTCCGAATACGCTTTCTAAATGATGCCGGAGTGGCTGTTATGTTGCGCTGGCCTCTTTGCCATGCCTGTTTTTCGTACCTGTCCAGTCGCAAGCTCCTTTCCAGGTACGAGGCCAGGCGCAGGCTCCTGACATCGCATGCAATGTGCCACTGGCATTTGCTTTTGCAACGTACGGCATCGTTTTCGCGGCAGGTGCGCAAAGCGGACTGGACAGTTACCGTTTTTCTACAGATTCATCAGAGAAAGCTCTAAAGGAGCAGCCTGAACCCCAGAGTCCCAGAGCCCCAGAGCCCTCGGAAGGCCATCTGGACAATCATGGACTCGAAAAGCCTGTGTTCACACAATGTTCTCTTGCAATCGCCCTTCCGATTCAGTAAGATGTTCCCCGGACAACAGAATAGTGGGAGATAGCAGGTCCGGAAAACCGGACCCAAAGAGTTAGGAGGAGAATGCAATGCTTCGTCATATGAAAAAGATTGCGATGCTCCTGTCAGTCTCCGTGCTTTCGTGCTCACTTGGCATCACTGGCCTTGGAGCAACCAAAAAGGCGGAGAATGGCAGCAATGAACCTGCTTCTTCCAAAGGCAGTGCGATCACAGTCGGACTGCCCCAGGACCTGGATTCGAGTCTTGACCCGTATCAGATAACGGCCGCAGGAACCAGAGAGGTCATGTTCAATGTCTACGAAGGGCTTGTGAAGCCCGACACAGACGGAAACTTCATCGACGCTGTCGCGTCTTCCCACTCTGTCTCAGAGGATGGGCTCACTTACACCTTTACACTGAGGGATGGGGTGAAATTCCACAACGGGGAGGAAGTGACCACGGACGATGTTCTCTATTCCTTTCAGACCTGCGCCGATACCACGGTGAATACCGCTGTGGCAGCGGCGCTTTCTGATGTCAAGGCTGAGGCGGACGGAAATGAGATCATCCTCACCCTTCCGGCCCCTTCCAACGGCTTTCTCAGTGCTGTATCCAGTGTATCCATCGTGCCGGAGGACTATCCGGACGAAGCAACCGCTCCGGTCGGGACAGGACCTTATAAGTTTGTCTCCCGCTCGGTGCAGGACAAGGTCATTTTCGAGCGCAATGACGACTATTACGGGCCTCTCCCGGCGATCTCAAAAGTGACCTGCAGGATTTATGAGGACAACAACGCCCTCTTTACAGCCCTGGATTCCGGCGCGCTGGATCTGGCTTTTCATCTGTCGGTGGACCAGACCCGGAACCTCTCCAATGGCTACCAGATCCTCGAGGGGGAGATGAACCTGGTCCAGGCTCTCTACCTGAACAACAAAGCGGCTCCTTTTGATGATGAAAGGGTGCGCAA
>CADBUA010000427.1 GCA_902797665.1 uncultured Lachnospiraceae bacterium
ACTACTATAATACAAACTGGTACGTGGTCAGATGGGGGATTGAAGGAGACTCGACCTGCACGGTCGGCGGGTCCGCGACCATCGGTCTCGCAGGCTATGGATGGGATGGAAAGAGAATCGCACCCTATGGGATTACCTATTCCAGTTCGGACCCGTCGATTGCCTATATTCCGAATTCCGCCTCAGGGACTGTGGTGGGAAAGAAACCGGGAACGGTGACGATCACCGCCAGCAGCCCTTATGGGTCCGCGACGATGCGGTTCACGGTTACCTGCAATCACCAGTTTGATGATGGCAGGTTGATTGAAAAGCCGACCTGCAAGAGCCTTGGAAGGATTCACTACACATGCAAGATCTGCGGCTATTCCTATGAACAGGCGATTCCGACGGTGGAACATGATCTTGAGTGGGTGACCAGAAAGGCGACTCCGGAGACAAACGGACGTTATCAGCAGGTCTGCTCCATGTGCGGGAAGACCTTTGAGAGTCAGATCATTTACCGGCCGAAGAAGGTTGTCCTGAGCCAGAAGGTTTTCCAGTATAACGGAAAGACGCAGAGACCGGATGTGACCGTGAAGGATGCCAAGGGGCAGGAGATCCCGGAGGAATACTATAAGGTGAAGTATACAAGGGGCTCCAAAGAAGCCGGTACTTACACCGTGACGGTACACTTCAAGGGCAGATATGCCGGAAGCCTGAGCGCTGACTATAAGATTAAGTAAAAGCGTAATCATGTGATCGCTGGATCATTTAGAAGGTAAATCAGATAGCAGACTCAGAAGCCGGATCTGAAGGCAGATCAGAAGGCGAATTCGCGGCCGGCATGAAAGCTGTGAAGCTTTTGGGCCTGGAGGGCTCTCTGCCAGGGAGAGCCTTGAGCTGCTGAAACACAGAAAACACAGAGAATACAGAATACTCGCGCGGGGAAGATGGGGAGATTCCGTCTCCCCGCGCATTTTTGTCTGCATCTGGGCTGTATTTCATCGGAAGAGATAGAAGTATAGAAAGAGATAGAAGTATAGAAGATGGAAGGGCATACAGCGCACATGCATCTGGCAGATCCGAATGGTGCCTGATATAACAGGTATAGCAGTTATAGCAGGCATAACAGGTATAGTAGCTATAGCGGTTATAACAGGTTTCCACCGAAGTCCAGGTGATGGTGGTTCGAAGACTTCAGGCTATTGATTCTATGTAAATTCTATAGAATATTTATGGGTGCAGGATTTCATTTATGCTGGTTTTGTTATAAACCAAAACGCTGCGACGAGGACACGATATTTGGAAGCCAAAGAGGAGGAGCGGTGACAGGAGCATGATGGGGGCTGGTTTTTATCTGAAGCAGCAGCTGAAGGCGTTCTGCCAGAACGTCTATCTCCCGGCTGTCTATGACCTGAACCGGATCAGAAAGACCGAGAAGGATCTGATTGTCTTTGTGGACGCGCACCATAACAGGAGACCGGAAGCGATGGAACTCCTGTACCGGGCGCTGAAAAAACAGGGAAGCTGGCATATTGTTCAGACCTATCTGGACTATGAGACAGCTCCGTTTCAGGATGTTTTTCGGCACATGACCAGATTCATGGAGCTTTACGCGAGGGCATCCTTTGTGATCCTCTGTGACAACTTCCTTCCGGCTTCCGCCTGCAGAAAAAAGCCGGAGACCAGGGTCATCCAGCTCTGGCATGCCTGCGGCGCCTATAAGAGGTTTGGCTATGACGCGCCGGATGATATTCCACCCTCCTACCATGGATCCAACGTGTTCAGAAACACGGATCTTGTGACCGTAAGCGCGGAGGCGGCGGTACAGCCCTTCAGCTCGGCAATGCGTCTTCCGGAAGGAAATATCAGGGCACTTGGGGTGAGCCGGACGGATCTCTACCGATCGACCAGGTGGAGAGAGCGCTGCCGGGAGGAGTTTAACCGCCTGTATCCGGAGGCGGCGGGGAAGAAGGTCGTTCTCTGGGCACCAACCTTCCGGGGGAATGCGGGGATTCCGAGGGGACTGGATCTGGATCTCCATGCGCTTCAGAGCGCCCTGGGATCGGACTATTTCCTTCTGTCCCGTCTTCATCCGCATATGCTGAGTCAGATGGAGGCGGATTTCCCCTGCAGCATCCCGACGGAGCGCCTCTATCCCCTGGTGGATGTTCTGATCGCGGACTACTCCTCCCTGATCTACGAGTACCTCCTCTTTGGAGGCGGACTTGTCCTGTATGTACCGGACCTTCCGGAGTACCGTGAAAGGCGGGGATTTTACATGGATCCGGAGCAGATTCCGGCGGAGAAGGTTCTGAAGGTGGAGGATCTGGCAGATGCAGTGAAGAGGGCTGTATTATCTGTAAAGCAGACCAGAAAAAGTCCGGGATGCTCAGTCGACTCAAATGCTTCGAATGGGTTGAATGCTTCGAATGGTTCGAATGGTTTGAACGGTTCGAATGGTTCGAATGTTTCGAGCAGCTGTGAATGGAAAGAGCAGCTGGCAAGCCCTGCTGTTTCCCGTTATAGAAGCTTCTGTGAGAAATACATGGACCGCTGTGACGGCCATGCGACGGAGAGAATCTGCAGCTGGATCGCTGAAAATGCCGAAAGATCAAAGACGCAGCCGCTGGCATGAGAATCGGTGAATGCTTTTGAAGCTGATTAAGGAGTGATCTGCCTGGCATCTCTGATGCCTCCTGGAATCAGGAAGACTGAAAGATGAAATAAGGGCGGAACAGGATGAAAACGATAGCATATAAATATGCATCTGGTATTATTCTGGGTGTAAAAGGGGCGGGAGAAGCCCATTCCTTGAAATGACAGGGGCAGTTTTGTATAATGCCGGTGATGAGAGGGGAGAGAAAACATGAATGTTGCTTTGATTATCGCGGGTGGATCCGGACACCGGATGGGACAGGATATCCCGAAACAGTTCATCAATGTCTATGACAAGCCGGTCCTGATCTACACCCTGGAAGGCTTTCAGAAGCATCCGCAGGTGGACGCGATTGAGCTGGTCTGCATCGATGGATGGCATGACGTGGCCAAGGCTTATGCAAAGCAGTTCGGGATTGACAAGCTGAACTGGGTGATCTCCGGTGGGGAGACCGGACAGGAGTCGATCCGGAATGGTGTTTTCAACCTGGAGGGAATCTGTTCGGATGAGGATGTCGTGATTATCCATGACGGGATCCGTCCTCTGGTGGATGAGACGGTCCTGACGGATGTGATTCGGAAGTGCCAGAAGTATGGAAACGGAGTGACTTCCCTCCCCTACAATGAGCAGATCTTCATCAAGGATGATGAGATGTCCACGCTCAGGTATATCCCGCGTGAGACCCTTCGCCGGGTGCAGACCCCGCAGGCTTATAAGTTTGGAAAGCTGGATTGGGCTTACCACAAAGCCTTTGAGGAGGGGATTGGAATCCATGGTTCCTCCTACACGAACACGATGATGGTCGAACTGGGGGAGCGGCTCTACTTTGCTGCGGGTTCGGACAAGAACATCAAGCTGACAACCAAGGACGACCTGGAGATGTTCAAAGCCTACCTGAAGATGGACAAGGAAACCTGGCTGAAGT
>CADBUA010000428.1 GCA_902797665.1 uncultured Lachnospiraceae bacterium
CTCGCAGGCGCCTTCAGGCATTTGGCCTGGCGACAGGCGGCCAAAGCGGACAGGTACAAAGCTTCTCTTCCCTTCAGGCTGAAGGATACAGATCCTCTCCTTCTTTCCTTCGAGATGGCAAGGCCTTTCCTGCCCTGTCTCGAATCTCCTGATGAGGCGCCGCTCTATCTCTTCTGAGGAAGAATGGGGAGAATGCTCTCGTCCAGCATGATGGTGAAGGGGCCGTCATTGGTCAGGGAGACCTTCATTTCCGCCCCAAATACGCCTGTTTCGACCACCGCTACGCGCTTTTGGCATTCTTTGATGATGTACTGGTAAAGCTTTTCCGCAAGTTCCGGGGATCCCGCGTCTGAAAACCCCGGACGGTTGCCCTTCTTGCACGAAGCATAGAGGGTGAACTGGGACACAAGGAGAAGCTGCCCATCGACATCTGCGAGAGACAGGTTGGTCTTCCCCTCTGAATCCTCAAAGATCCGAAGGCTCAGGAGCTTGTGGATGTAGTGATCCGCGATCTTTTCCGTATCCGTGTTCGAGACCCCGATCAGGACCAGACAGCCCTTTCCGATGGACCCCACGGTCTCTCCCGCGACCGTGACTTCTGCCTGCGTGACTCTCTGAATCAGAAATCTCATTGTCTCTTCTCCTCCATCGCGAAGCTGTTTCTGGAGGGCACATCGCCTCCTGTACCCTGCCGCTTTCTGAGTGTCTCCAGGAGCTCTTCAAAATAGTCCGGCAACGGGGCCTGAAACTCCATATATTCCCCTGTGCGGGGGTGGACGAAGCCCAGCAGCATCGCATGCAGGGTCTGGCCTCGAAGGGCAAACGGGCACTTCGCCGGCCCGTATAACGCATCTCCCAGAATCGGATGAGAAAGGCTGGCCATGTGGACCCGGATCTGGTGTGTTCTGCCAGTCTCCAGCACACATTCAATATAGCTGAAGTCCCTGAAGCGTTCCAGAACACGGTAATGGGTCACTGCTCTCCTGCCGTTTCGCTCCACGACAGCCATCTTTTTTCTGTCTCTGGGATTCCGCCCCAGCGGAAGATCCACAGTCCCCTCGTCCTCTTTCAGATTTCCGATCACGATCGCCCGGTATCTCCGGCTCATGCTATGTGCCTTGATCTGCTCCGAGAGATGAATATGAGCGTTGTCATTCTTGGCCATCACAAGAACCCCTGTGGTGTCCTGATCAATCCGATGGACAATCCCGGGACGCTCCACTCCATTGATGCCGGAGAGATCCTTGCAGTGGTAAAGCAGCGCGTTGACCAGCGTATGGCTGTGGTGTCCCGGAGCCGGATGAACCACCATGCCTTTGGGCTTATTGATGACAATGACATCTGAATCCTCATAGAGAACATCGAGCGGAATGGGCTCCGGCAGAAGCTCAATCTGCGCAGGCCGCGGGATCGTGAGAAGGACCCTTTCCCCGCCGACCATCTTTCTGCCCGGCAGCTTCTCGACCTCCCCGTTTACGAGAACCTTCCCCTTTGTGACCAGTTTCTGGAGGAAGGTCCTGGAGTGTTCCGGATGCATCCGAAAGAGGCTCAGATCCAGTCGAAGGCCAGCACATTCAGGGGAAAGGTCAAAAGAGAGAACAGTCCCGCTGTCTTCCCGCTCTCCTGTCTCTTCCATTTCTTCCATTTCTTCCATCTCGTCTTCTTCGACCCCATTGTCGGAGTCTGCACGAAGGGGACTCAGAAGATCTGGATGCTGCAGCTGTAAATGCTCCGAAGAAGATCCCAAAGATTCCGATGCTCCCCTGTTTTCCATGGATTCCATTCTGTCAGACATGATCTCTTTCAGATTCCCACCTCTCTATTTCATGCTTCATGCCTAAGGCCTGAGATTTTTCGCTGAAAGACTTCTCGCAGCTGTCCAGCTGCGAAGATGGCAGTCTCTTCGCCAGGCCATCTGCCTGTCTTATACGTCTTTTCCCCAGAGCTTCGGGAAATCCTCTTCCTTCATAAAGAACAAAATGAGGACGAGAAGAAGCGCTGTCCCCAGGCTGACGCAGATATCCGCTGTATTAAAGATCGGGAAGTCAATCAGGGAAAAATAGATGAAATCGACCACATATCCGCGTACGGCACGGTCGACTGCATTTCCGGCAGCACCGGAAGCGAGAAGAATCATGGAGATCCTGAAGGGAAGAGACCGCCTGGAAGGGCTGCTCTTTTGATAGAGCCGGAAGGCGGCGAAGAAGATCATGAATGCCAGAAAGATGAAAAAGATCTGTCTGTTCTGCAGAATGCCGAAAGCGGCTCCCCGATTTTCCAGATAGTGAAGCTCCAGCACCCCGGGAATCAGCGAAATGGGGGATGCGCCGCGAAGATCCCGGACTGCCCAGGCTTTTGTCCCCTGATCCAGAAGAAGCAGGAGAAGAATCCATAGACTGCCGAAAAACAGACGCTTTTTCTGCATACAGATGTTCCCCCTGGCCTCCCTTTCTATGTGTTTGTTTCATCCCTGTCCAGTCCGCTTTGGCTGCTTGTCGCCGAGCGTGCTGATCCCGTTCAGAAACAAAAGCCGGGTGCGCTTTCAATGCAGGCACAGGAGCCTGCCCCCGGCCTCGTACCTGGACAGCTAGCTTGTTTCGATTCTGTTTACCGGGAAACATTTGGATCTGCCAGTTGCTTCTACGGCATCTGCCCGCTTACGCCCATTATTTCCCAGGTTCTTACGCCCGCGGGTATCCTTCGAGAATGCCGGGAGACTCCAGGCTGAGCCTGTGC
>CADBUA010000429.1 GCA_902797665.1 uncultured Lachnospiraceae bacterium
CTTCCAGATGGGGCTCTTCCAGAGAAGGCTCTTCCTTCGAAGACGCAGCAGGAAAAGTATCTCCCGGGGGATTTTCCTCCAGCGCTGGGGCCAGAACCCCCTCCGCCTCAGATGTCAGGGGCCTGGTCTCCATCTGCGCAGCCTTCCGGGACTCCGGCGCCAGGGTCTCTGTCTGAATCATCTCCACTTCGCTGGTCTGAGATGCCATCTCCTTTGTCAGAGGCGCACTGGCGGACCTGGAGACCGCCGAAAATGCAGCCTGGCTTTCCGCTCTTTGGAGAAGCTCAGGATCTCTGGCACTGCCCTTCTCGACAGAGAGAAACTCCTCAATGGTCAGCTGATGCGTGCTGTTCTGAACCTCCTCGGCCTTCCCCGTCCCATTTTTCGGGATCTCCATGACAGTCTCCGCCCGCGGGGCGGAGACTGGGCTCGATTCCGCTTTTTCAGTCTCCTGAATCTTCTGAGAGTTCTCAGTTGATGCGGTCTTTACGGTCTCTGCTCCCTTCTCCATCCGCTCCGAAAGCTCTCCTGTCTTCGCCTCCAGGATGTATTTGTCTTTGACGGCGTAGAAAGCTGCATCGAAGAAAGAGGGATCCGCTCTCAGAAGAAGGCGCATCGCGTCCATCTTTCCGGTGTCCTCCGGAAGATATACGATATCCAGGAGATATCTATATGCCGAATACTTCCTCTCACACTCCTCCCCAGAGAGCGCTGAGAGATCTGTCTCCCGGATCTTCTCCTTCAGGGGAGCAAGTTTCAACATGGCATCCGGGTCTTCAGATGTCATGGAGAGAATCCTGGAAAAGACTTCCTCATAGCTGTTTTTCCGGGCAATCTCCAATCGTTCTGAGACCTCCTCCCGGAGCGCTGTAATCGTATCCGCCAGGACCTGATTCCCCAGCTGTTTTGAGAGCATCCGCACGGTCTTCTCCTGCTCTCTGGCCTTCCGGAGGAAGGTCTCCGTCTCCCGGAGCTCTGCCTCCGGAATCAGCCTGTCCTCCTGAAGAAGCCCGACCAGATGCTCGAGAGATCCCCGGAGCTTCTCTCTGAGCGCGGAAAGCTCCGTGGCGGCCTCTCCCAGCTTTTCCAGTAATACGGTGTCTGTCTTCTGATCTATCATTTCAACTGGCTGCATAACTTCCCTTCCAGCCATTCGGCTCTTCCTGCTCTGCTCCGAAAACTCCTGCCATCTTCCGGGAACTCAACTCTCTCAGAAGGCCGATCCAGGCTGATGTCAGGAAACATAAAGATGATTATACAACGATTTGAAAAAGGGAGGCAAGCGCCATTCAGATATCTGATAGGCCCTTCTATAATTCCTATATAATTCCTATATAATTCCTTTATAATTCTTTTATGACTGCTTCGCTGTTTCTCCCATCTCTCTGTAAAGAGCATCAGAACCTGCCGGAACCTTTGAAAGGGATCCCCGCCCGCGCCTGTCTCCGGATGTCTGCCCTCGGATGATGGCAGGCCCCATTCGCCCCACGGATGCGTAGGCGCTCAGCCTCTGTGCCTGGCCTCTCTTCCATCTTACTTCTATATCCCTGGATGCCCTCCATTTTCACTGCGCAGCTGTCAGAAAACAAAAAAGGCACCGGCTGTAAAGCCGATGCTCATAGCTCTTCCATATCCCTGTAGAATCTGTCATAGATTTCCTGCACCGCATAGACCGGCCCCAGATAGAAATCCTCATCCTTGTAGACATCAGCCAGGGTCAGGGTCTGGTCCATAAAGAATACAGTCTTCTCTCTGCCTGCGAAAAGCCCCAGGAAGACGCAGCTGAGGGACTTGGCCAGTGGGCTTCTCAGGTCCATGTAGTGTTCCCAGAGCCAGGAAGTGTAATCTTCCCTGCCGTACTGGAAAAAATCCAGGGCGTTCAGCAGAAAGAGGTCGTTTGCGGAGGTCAGGTACTTCGCTTTGATGAGCTCTGCCGATGCCTCCTCCTCCTGAAGGAGCTTTTCCCGGAGAAGCCTTGTGTTCCCATAGAGCAGGCTCTTCCGCATCAGGTTCACCGCAGCGGGAAGATCAGCCTCGCTGATCCGTTTCTTCTCTCCGAGATCTCTGTCAGAGCCCAGCTGCGCAAGGTCCTGCCGCCCCAGGACTTCCTCCTCCAGGCCTATATACCTGTGGAAGTCATAAAAAAGCTTTGGAAGGGAAAGATCGCCCGTCACAAAAGTCATCAGAAAGCGCTTTATCTGCTGTTTTTCCTGCTGTCTTTCCAGAAGGTCCAAACGATCTGACCGCTCTCTGCATTCTGACGGCTGTAAATTCTCTGTCTCGGAGGAATGTCCTGCCCTTCCGGATTCATGGATCCCCGCGTCCTTTTCTCCCTTGTCCCAGTCTTCCCAGAAATCTATCTTCTTCTCTGTCCTGCTCACAACCTGTATCCCTGTACCTTCCTCGCTTTCTCTCCTGCCTGCCCATCTCTCACAGGCTTATACCACCTGATACTCCCACTTGTCTGAGCGGTAGCGAATTACAAACATGATGGCGCGGAATGCCCAGTCGATGGTCATGGCAACCCACACCCCAAATACCCCCATATGGAAGAAACTCCCAAGGATGTAACTGAACAGGATCCGGAAGAACCACATGGAAAAGAGGCTGACCACCATGGTGTAACGGACATCCCCCGCGGCTCTCAGAGCATTTGGCAGTGAGAACGAGGGCTGCCAGAAGGTTGCGCAGCAGATGCTGTGGTAGATCACGATCTGCCTGGTGTAATGCGCGGCTTCCGGGGAGAGGTGAAACAGGCCGATCAGGAAAGGAAGAGCCAGAACAATGGCCAGGTTCGTAAACCCCATGATCACGTAAATCAGCTGCATGAGCTTTTTCGTGTACAGCCTCGCCTGATCGTAGCGCCCGGCCCCGACACACTGGGCAGTGACCGTCACCATAGCCAGGCCGATGGCCTGCCCGGGCATGTTTTCAAAGTTGACGATCGTCCCGGATACCGCGTTCGCGGCAATCGAAGCGGTTCCAAAGGAGGAAACCAAAGACAGCACCAGAAGCTTCCCCAGCTGAAACATACTGTTCTCCATCCCGCTCGGAATGCCGATATGCAGGATCCGCCGGATCATATGAAAATCCGGTCTGAAGGACATCCCCCGTCTCAGGTGAACCGGGTATTTCTCATCCATAAGCATCTTTGTGATCAGGACCGCAGCAACCATGCGGCTGATCAGGGTGGGCCATGCGACACCAGCTGCCCCCATCTTCATCCCATACACCAGAATCGCGTTCCCTGTGATATTGATCACGTTCATCAGCATGGAAGTTTTCATGGAGATGGCGGAATTCTCCATAACCCGAAATACGGAAGCCACCGCATTGTAGAGAGCGATAAAGGGAACTGAAGCTGTAACAATCAGAAAATAGATGTTCGCGGACCGCTCCACATCCGCCGCGATGTTCCCGAAGACCACATGTAAGATGAAAGGCCGAATCAGATAAAGGAGGCCCATGATCACCAGGGAAGACTCCGTCACCAGAAGGACCATCTGCTCGGCGGATCTGTCCGCCGCCTCATAGTTCTTCTGCCCAATGCAGTTGCCGGCTACTACGGCACCTCCGGTGCCAAGGGCGGCAAAAAAACCAATCAGAAGGATCATGACGCTGTCCACCAGCGAAACGCCGGATACCGCGTCCTCCCCCGCGGCGGACACCATCAGTGTGTCCATCATCCCGACCAGAACAGCCAGAAGCTGTTCGATAATCAGGGGATATATCAGTTTCGAGAGATCCTTCCGGGAAAACATCTCCATACCTCCGGGCAAAAAACAAAAAAACAAAGTCCGAGCGGCTGCTTTCACCCTCTGAAGAATTCTCTAAAAGCTCCATCGTTCCCGAACTTCCGCCAATTTCCGGATTTATTATAGGACAGGGGCTGAAACGCTGTCTCGCCAAATGCCACTGTGGACTGGACAATTTCTGCAGCGAAACACTGAAATCCCTGAGCGTCTCGCTGTCCTGACGCAAGATGCGCAAAGCTGCCTGGGCAGAATTCGCAGAGAATGACGCAAATCCCAAGGCGCACTCTCCGGGGCTTTCCCGGAGAGCGGGCATATCCCCTGCTGGCAAATCCAACTGCTTGCCGGTATAGTAGAATATCTCCATGATCGAGAAAGATATCCGCCAGGTGTCAGGCCAGAGAATCGGAGGAGGAAAAAATGAAAGATCTGGAACTGTTCCCGTTTTCCATGGATCCTGAGGCGTATAACCTGAGCATCCATGAGCACAACCTCTCCCTGCTGCTCCTCACTCTTTTTCAGAACCGGCCGGTCTGGTACATCGACCGTTTTCTGGAACTGATGCTCCAGGAGGAGGAGGATCCCAGGGCGGAAGGCGTAGATGTCCCAGGCCAGAAGCTGGAATTCTACGAGGACTGTCTGGACAGCTTCCGGGACATCCTCCGGAAGGAAGCACAGTCTTCAGGCAGCAGAGAGACGGCACAGTTCGCGCTCTCATGTTTCCGCCAGAGCGCGGCAGAGATTCTCAGTGGGAAGAGGCCCGATCTCTCAAACCTGGATCAAATCAACTGCCAGCGGATCGCCTCAGAGCCGAGCGCTGAATATGA
>CADBUA010000430.1 GCA_902797665.1 uncultured Lachnospiraceae bacterium
GTCTGGGTTCTTCCGCTTTCACTGTCCTTTCGGCGTCAGAGCCAGGAAAGATAAAAGAGGTTACTTTTTATCCATTATAGCATATCTTCCACTTTTTCCTGAAGTATTTTTGAGATTTCGATTTCTATGAAGGTGCCCTGGAAGTCGGAATAAGAGATCTCAAAACCCTGTGCGAGTCCTTCTCCATGTTTTCAGAAGCAGCGTCATGGCTTCCCCTGAGGAATCGACCATGCATCTGTGGATTAATACGTAAGTACAACGTAAAAAACGCACCGGCTGAATTCAAGCGGTGCGTTATGCCATCGACAGATCCTGACAGTGTCTGCTTCTCCGAGATCTCCAATTGTTTTTGTGATATCATTCTTTGCTCTATAATATTATCCTTTATTGCGATATTGCTACATTTACATACTTTCTTTTGCCTCTAAAAAGCATAAATTGTTTATTCTTCTATATTGTTCTATGTTGTTCTATCTTATTCTATCTTATTCTATCATGGGATTAAATAAAGGTCTGGTAAAACTGCAGCTGCCAGAGGAAAGGCGTCAATCCGGCTCTTCCAATCCCAGGCTCGCATAATAGCGCTTTCCGATCTCGCGGGACTTCTTTTCCCGTACCGCATCGACCTCATCATAGTGGCTCATCAGCAGATCAACTGTTTTTTTGCAGATCTCCCCTCGCTCTGCGTTTTCCAGCAAGACCTTCTGTGCCTGCTCTTTATTCATCCCTTTTCTGTATGGCCTGACCTCCGTGATCGCCGAGAAGATATCCGCCACCGCCATGATCCGGCATCCTTCATCCAGCTCCTCTGCGCGCAGATGGAAGGGATACCCTTTTCCGTTCAGTTTCTCATGGTGGTATGCCGCCCATTTTGCGATTTTCTCAAAGCCCTCCACGTCCTGCAGGATCATACTGGTATAGTAGGGATGCTCCCGCATAACGTTAAACTCTTCCTCCGTGAGCTTGCCCGGCTTCTCCAGGATCGCATTCGGTACCCTCAGCTTTCCGATGTCGTGCAGATTTCCAGCCGCTTCCATCATCAGGCATTCTTCCTGCGTCATGCCGGAAAGGCGCGCCAGCTCTCTGGCGGTTGCCGCAACGCCTGCAGAGTGCATAGCGGTGAAGGGGCTGCGGAAATCGATGACACGGGAGATCAGGCTTGTAAAGATGACGAGTTTTTCCAGTGGAACGATCCGAAGGGGACCAAGCTGAGCGAACATATAGGTCGGATTCAGCGACAGATCCATCCATAAGTACTCCATGTCACTGATCTCTTTCAAGGCCGTCACAGCATCAGGACAGAACTCCGTACCGCTCAATTCTTCCGCTTCAGCCACAATCCGCTTTACCTGGTTGAGAACAGCTGTGTCTTTGCTTAAGGCCGAAGCAACGAAGTCCGCCAGATGAATGATCTGTGCCTCGCGATTCAGCAGGAAAAGCGGCAAAGCATTCCTGTATCCGGAATAGGGATCCTGGTTTACTTCAATGATATAAGCCACATCCTGAAATCCATCGATATCCCGAAGCATATTTGCGCCAATCCGGGCGATACGCTGGCGCTCTTCCTGGGTTTCTTCCTCCTGAAAGCTCATCTGTCCCTGCGGAAGCACGGCCACATCCCCGATATCATGCAGGAGTGACGCGTTCAGGACCAGATACAGCGCCTCCTCATCCAGGCCCAGTTTCCGGGCAATCTGATAGGCCAGGTAGGCTGTCTGCTCATGGTGGTACTGCATTTCAGGATTGATCAGGTTCAGTGTTTTCGATAATGCTCCCAGCAGGGAGCGGATGTTCGTATTCATGTTTTTGGATTCCTTTGACACTTTTGAATCCCTGGATGTCAGTTGGAAATGCCTGAGGGGTCGAGAGCGGGCGCAGGTTCCTGCGCCCGCATAATTCTCACACTTTCAACGCTTTTATACCGGGAACCATTCGAATTTGCCAGCTGTTTCACCGGTATATGCCCGCTCGCGCCAATTCTGTCGCAGATTCTCGCGCTCGCGGGTATCAGGACGGCGCCCTCAGCCTGGATTTGAAGAAGGCAGCCCGACTGGAATCGCCTCCGAAAACATCCCTGGCTTTCTGAACAGGTCAGCAGAGATCTTCCTGCCGGCAGGCTGCTGAAAAGCGAACGGATCTCCCGGAGAAAAAGCTTTGGTCAGGCATTCATTTTCCTTTATCCACAGGAGGCTCTGAGTTCTCCTTTCCCTCATGTACAACAAGCTGGTTGAACGGAATCTCAATGCCATGGCGGTCGAATATCAATTTCACTTCCCGGTTCAGTTTTCGAAATGCAGAAAACTTTTCTCTGGTGCTTACGTAGATCACGATTCGGAGCAGGATGCTGCTGTCCTCAAGGGATTCTATGCCTTCATAGGAAGGTGCCTGAATAAGGCCGGGAATCTGATCCATCAGCCTGGGGAGTTCTTCTGCCAGTACTGCCTCGATCTCGATCAGATCCGCATCATAAGAGATCGGCATTTTCAGGATCATGCGGGACACCGCGCCGTCCGTATTGATGATGTCACGCATGGATGAGTTATTGAAAATCTTGGTTTCAGAGAAGAATTGGACCTTGGTAGTGCGCAGACCGATTTCCGTTACAGTACCATACCAGCTGCCCACGGTGATAAAGTCACCCACCTTGTAGCTTCCCTCAAAGAGGGTAAAGAATCCCGCGAGGATGTCGCTTACCAGATCCTTTGCACCGAAGCTGATCATGAGCGACAGGATGCCGGCCGAGGCGAGCAGCGTTTGTGTATCAACCCCGAACTGGGACAGGCCGTAGTAGATGAACACGATCACGCAGATATACTTCAGCGCGTTCCTTAACAGGAGGCACACGGTTTCTACCCGCATGTCGGAGACACGGGCAACAAGATAAAGAATGCGGGTGATGAGTTCCACCGCCACGTACAGGGCACACAGCAGGAATATGCAGGAGGTCAGCGCAAAGATGTTCATCCCCTTCTGCCAGTTCCCCGAGATGACATATGCCAGATTGTTCAGTTCTATCCCCTTTGCGCTGCGATCGAGGCTGAAATAAAGGGTGGGCAGCAGGATAAACAGGCAGAACAGAAGCAGCAGCCGATAAATGATATGTCCGATGCGCTGCTCCGGAGTCTGTTTCTTTTTGGGAATGTCATTCATTTTCCAGCGTTCATCCAGCCCTCTCTTTTCCTGAACCTTCACGAAGCTGCTGAAGCCAGAGAACAGCCTGCTGCCTTCAGCCTCAGACGATGATGTGGATTCCGCCCCAGCCTCATCCTTTTCTTCATAGATGGGGGCACAATCCAGAACATCATGCTTATATCTGAACAGAGTCAGAAGAATGATGAGCAGCGATGTTATGACCGTAAGCAGCGACATTTTCAGGGAATTGACGAAGCTTTCCATCTTTCCTGAGCGCGTCACGATGGGAACCAGGTAGAGATCAGAGGTCTCGCTCACACCGGCATAGTAGGTTGTCCCATTGATCTTCAAAAAGCCGCTGAAGTCCTCGTTGAGGTTTTCTTCCTTGAGTCCCAGGCTTTCGATTGAGGCGTCCTTGAAACCGATGCCCGTAGTGGAGACGATATTCAGTGTCTCCTTGTTGATCGCAATGGCATATTCCGGCAATCCGATAATCATGTTGGAGAGAACTGTATCAACCGTAAGAGGGCTCAGCAGGTCGTCTCTCAACGTCGGATCAACAGCAATCATCACAAAGCCGTCGCAGAGGTCACTCTCATTGCGCAGGCTCATACCCACATATTGAACGTATTCATTGTACCTTTTGTCGGTAGCCGGTTCCTTGATGATTCCAAAGACGCCATCCAAGAGAATATGGAATTCATAGGAAGGGTCCTCCGGATCGTCGCTGAGCTCAAAATGGTCATAGGGAGAATTGGTGACAAGCACTTTCCCCTTCTGGTCAAACACATAGATATGTTTTACGTTCAGGTCGTCGGCAAATTCCTGCATGTCCTGCCGGGTCAGTGTTTCTTTCGCAGACTCCTTCACAAGCTGGCAGGCAATCCAGCACTGGTTTTCATAGTACTGATCCAGCCAGCTGTTGAGCTTTTCGCGCTGCTCCTGGTAGGTATTGAGCGTCTCAACCGCTACATCGGCGTGTTTGTCCATGGTCTGCAGATCATTCGTCACATCAGACAGGATCTGCGCATACCAGGATATCCCAAATAGTACCAAACAGACGAGGAGTGCATATGAAAACAGCTTCAATCGAAGCATCTTTACAGTTTCCCGCCTGCTGTCCATTTCCAGGCAGATCCATTTGACAAGCAGCCAGAACAGAATCAGGAAGAAGGCACTGAAGATCAGCGCATTTCCTAATACATATGACATCATCTCCGTCAGTGGAATCCCACAGATGATGTAGGTATCCTGATTGTCGATCACGCATCCGAAAAGCGACATCCGGAGATATGCGCTGGCTTCAGAAAAGGTTTCAACCCTGTTGGCTGCAAATTTATATGGCTCAATTGCTTTAAAATGAAGCTCCAGGTTTTCCGCTTTCGTCCAGGGATGAATGGACTCAATCGGTATCAGATCATCATCTTTCAGTTCTTCTATGGATGAAAACTGACGGCCCAGATATTCTTCGTTTGGATGCGCAAGTATGCGATTCGTTTCCTTGGAGACGACGAACATGAAGCCGTCTCGTCCGACTCGAAGTTTGGTCACGCGATTCATCCAGGAGAGGGTATCGTCGACGATCTGTTTGTACTGCTTATCCTGCATGGATATGAATTGCTTGTATTCGTCAGTTTGAGGATCATATATCTTTTCCCAGCCTGAGATCATCTGCTCGTAGGCGTCCCGCAGCATGGTTTCATTTTTTTCGAGCTGTGGGAGGAGCCGGGCGACCTGTATGACAGCTCTGCTGACCTGGGGGATAAGGCGGTCGCTATAGTTGCTTATGAAAATCACAGTGGACAGAATGAGCACAGCAAAAAAAGACAGAATATGCAGTGCGTGGAGAGAAAACTTACGTCTGCGAATTCTCCCATTGTATTTCTTCTGCACAGGTGTTTGAACTGTTTTCTTTCTCATCATAGATATCCCTTTCCCCTGTTGTCTCAGAATATCAGAACAAATCTCTCGATATCAAGGAAAACAGAAGGTATCCCTGTTTTTTATCATCTTGAATTTATCTGATTATTTTATTTATCTGATTATGTCATATTGATTTATGATCATATTTCCTGTTTCAGTCCTGTCCTGCCCTGTCGGCTCAAAGATCGATCATCCTCCTGGGTTGTTCATGCCGGGATGTTTCCTGCCTGACCGGCATCCCTTCTATCGTCTCTGACTGGCCCTTATGAGAAAGGATGTCTTCTTCTATTATGCTTTACCTGGCAGCACTTGTGCTTGCAGATAATTCTGCATATGCTTCCCCCATCAGAATGTGTTTGTATCCTTCTCCCTCTTCATTGCCTTCACACAAAAAATCCACATCCACGCCAGACTGAAATACCATTACAATATCGCTGCCGCCGAACAGGAAATACCCCATCGGATCCCCTTTTTCCACCTTCGCGCCTGCCTGGACTGTATCTTCAAAGTTGCAGGAGCAGATCTGGGACATGCCTATGGGCAGGACGGCTACCAGGCCGTAATCCGCTGTGTCGATGACGACACAATCCCTGGTTTCGATCATCTGCCAGCCAGGTATCGCGTCGATGAGGATATAACGCTGCGTTTCCGGATCCCATTCCGTAATGCCGCCGGCAGCGTTTGCAGCGGGAATCTTTCGCACTTCTTTGATGGTGCCGCTGACCGGGAAATGGTAGCGGTGATAATCGTTCACATCAAGGAAGGTATGGGTGAGTGTACCGCCGTTGAAAGCGTCGGA
>CADBUA010000431.1 GCA_902797665.1 uncultured Lachnospiraceae bacterium
CAGCTGGATCCAGGCACCTCAATGTCTCAATGGGCTCCGCAATCTTCCGCCTTTCCTGTGAGCGAACGCAATTCAAAGTCCCTGGGCTAAACTTCTTCCAAATGGATCAGCCTCCAGGCACAAAGCCGGATGATCTGCTCTATGGTCTGCTCTATGACCTGTTCATGCCCCTGCCATCAGAGCGTCTCGAGACGGTCCCACTCCTCCGCCGGGAATTCCTGCCCGTCGTATTTCATCTTGATCTTCAGAAGCTCCTTGCAGCCAAACTCGAAGATCGACTGGCATTCCTCCCGATCAAAGAGCGCGATCAGCCTCACGATCATGGTCCAGTCATTCTCCGTGACGACGTTCTGGATCAGCTGATGACGGTACATCGCATCCACGAAGTGCCTTGCCCCTTCCATATACTCCGGCTTGTTCTTCTCGATAAAGGAGAGGATATGGCTGCCTGACACACTCAGAGAATCCAGGACCTTCTTCATCTTCGGAATGCTGAGCGCTGTAGTGGACATGCCATTGCCGATCATATAGCGGTAGAGAGGACGCTTGAGCGTGACTTCTTTCTTGGCCAGTGCAAAGAAGACGGTGGACATGTATGAATCCTCGCCCATGTTGCAGTAGAAGGACTCAATGAGCTCATCCGCTTTCCGGATCAGCTCTCCGGAATAGGCATTCTTCCAGACTGCCGGCGGCATTCCGTTGTAAAACAGCGCCTGCAGGAGGTCATCCGTCTCTTCCGGCTCCCACTCTCTGTCACCCGGCAGAAGCTTCAGCCCGAAGCGGATCAGATCTGCGCCGGTCTCCTCAAAGACATCGTGAACCTCCTGAAGCAGGGTCTTTTCGATCTCATCATCGCTGTCAATAAAAAGGACATTGCTTCCCGCCTTGGCTGCAGCTTTCATCCCAAACAGACGGGCCGCAAGAACCGACTGGTTCTTTTCGTAGGAAAGCACTTTGAATCGCGGATCCTGCTTCGAAAAATCCTGAATCATGGCGAGAGAGTCATCTGTCGATCCGTCGTTTACCAGAAGGACCTCAAAATCCTCAAAAGTCTGCTCCCGGATGGACGCGATGCAGGAATCCATCATGCCAACTTTATTGTATACCGGAATAATAATATTGAAATATGCCATTCTTTTCCCTCTCTGTTTTTATACTCGCGACCAGCAGGATTTGCTTCCTGCAGTCTGCAGCCGCGGTATACTAGATGCTTTTAGATTGTCCTGCGGCCAATCCTAAGACCCTCTAGTATGTCTCCAGTCCAAAAGGTCCAGACCTTCTTAATTTTTCTTTTATTCTTTTCCTTTATTCTTTTCTTTTATTCTTTTCTTTTGTTATTTGATTCTTTGCTTTCTTCTCTGTCTTTTGGACGTTCGTAATCTATATTTCGCAGTCTCAGGCCTGCTTTTTTTGATCCCGTGAGCCGGTTCGGATTTGCCCTCCCTTACGGAAGTCTATATCAAGGCGCCATGTTTAATATTTTATGTTTTATGTTTATGCTTTATATTTTATACTTCCCGCTGAATGATGAAGTTCTGTCAGATCAGTCCAAGCTCCTGAAAGGCCTTCTCCAGCCCGTCCTCCTGGACCTCTGGACAGATCAGATCGCACTTCTCTCTCATTCCTTCCGACCCATCTCCCATGCAGACCGAAGTCCCGACGACCTCAATCATGGCAAGGTCATTCATGCTGTCCCCAACGCCGATGGTATCCTCGAGCGGAATCCCCAGCTCTTTGCAGATGAGCCGGATCGCGCTGCCCTTGCTGAAGCGCCGGTCGATCAGCTCTCCATTCAGCCAGGCCGATCCCTGCTTCACAGCCTGAAGACAGAATTCAAAATCCTTTTCAAGAAGACGCCTTGGCTCTTCCAGCTGCTCTTCCTTCTGATAGAAAACGACAATCTTATAGATCGGATCGCCGTTATATTGCTCCATGGGAAGAACCCCCAGGGCCTCACTCATGGCCTGAATCCAGCGCTCCATCTCACTGTTGCTTCCCTCTCCTGGAAGCGTGATTTTGAGGGTCTGGTCACAGAAGGTCTCTTCACTTCCCTCCAGGATTCTGTAGATGCTGTTGTTCTCCAGAAGCTCCAGCATCAGCTTCAATTGGTCCGGCTGGATCGGGCAGTCAAAAATTCTCCTGCCTCCCGCGATGACAATCCCGCCCGCGCTCATGACAGCCCCGTCAAAGCCGTACGATAACAGCGGCTTCGTCATCGAATAACTTCTGCCCGTGCAGAGAAAAATCTGATGTCCCCGCTCCCGGGCCCTTTGAACTGCGCGCTGCGCACTGATCGGGGGATCATTTTTCCCGGGCAGCGTGAGCGTTCCGTCAATATCCAGAAATATTCCTTTTCGACTCCCCATCGGCTTTTGTCTCTCTCTTTCTCTTGATTCTCTGCTGCCCGGAGAGACTACCTTTCTCTGGCATGGCACGTCCTGTTCCCACGCGTATCAGCTCTCCGTTTCCCATGCTTTGGCGCGGGCCTACGTAAGCCCGCGCCAAATGCACAAAAGATTTCAGGCCCGCGAATGGATCTCCGGATCTC
>CADBUA010000432.1 GCA_902797665.1 uncultured Lachnospiraceae bacterium
AAGTGACCGGGAAAGAAAAAAAGAGCTGAAAGGGAGAGCGAAAGATACGCGAGATGCTGTTTTCTGCCATCTTCCGGGGCGGAATGGATCGGCGAACAGATCTCTGCGGGCACGAGAATGTGGCGAAGAGGGCTTTGGCCGGGGCAGGAGATCCTGTAATGAGCTTGTCCTGACGGAATGAAAGCAAATGCTTCGGGCGCACAGATCCAGGGGCCCAGGAGCTTTCCGCTGTTCCTGCTGTCGGGAAGCTCCAGGATCTGCCAGATACTTAATCGGGATATGCCCCTCTGGCCTGGATCATCCAGCGGCCGCTATGCTTGAGCGGACTTTGAGGCAGGCATCCGGATGGATCCTTGTTCATGACGCATCCACAGGGACGAAGAATGACGCCCACAATCTGCCGTGAATCTTCATGGCATCGAGACGGCAGCCTTTCCGCAGGGCTGTCAGCGCCTTATTGCGGACTTGGAGCAATATAGAAGCCTGGAAATCCGGGGCTGACCGGGTTTCCAGATATACTCGGACAGAGTTAGGAGAGCGGATGGAGAGACAGGTGCTGATTGCCCCCTGCCATTTCGGGCTGGAGGCGGTGCTGAAGAAGGAGATCACAGATCTCGGCTATGAGATTGAAAAAGTAGAGGACGGGAGGGTGTTCTTCTACGGGAATGATGAGGCGATCTGCAGGGCAAATGTGTTCCTCAGGACCGCGGAACGGGTGCTGGTTCGTGCCGGCAGTTTCCATGCCGAGTCTTTTGAGGATCTCTTTCAGGGAACCAGAGCCATCCCCTGGGAGGAGTATCTGCCCAGGGACGCGAAGTTCTGGGTGGCAAAGGCCACCGGGGTGAAGAGCAAGCTCTTCTCTCCCAGGGACATCCAGGCGGTCATGAAGAAAGCCATGGTGTCCCGCATGAGCGAAAGATACAAGCTGACCAGATTTCCGGAGACCGGCCCGGAGTATGCCCTGAGGGTCACGATCATGAAGGATGAGGTGACTGTCGGAATCGATACCACCGGGGTCTCCCTCCATAAGCGGGGCTACCGTCTCCTCACGGCCAAGGCGCCCATCGAGGAGACTCTGGCGGCGGCCCTGATTATGCTGACACCCTGGCGTGGGGATCGGATCCTGGTGGATCCTTTCTGCGGGTCCGGCACCATCCCCATCGAGGCCGCTATGATGGCGGCGCATATCGCGCCGGGGATGAATCGGGAGTTTACGGCGGAGAGCTGGCCGCAGCTTCCGAAAAAGCGCTGGTACGACGCGGTGGATGAGGCCGGTGATCTGGTGGACGACAGGATCGAGACCGATATCCAGGGATATGACATCGATGATGCCGTTGTGAAGGCTGCACGGGAGAACGCAGAGAATGCGGGAGTCGGGCATCTGATTCACTTTCAGAGAAGACCGGTCAGTGAGCTCAGCCACCCGAAGAAGTATGGCTTTGTGATCACCAACCCGCCCTACGGAGAGCGCCTGGAGGAGAAATCCAGCATCCCGGCTCTCTACCGGGAGATGGGCGCCGCTTTCCGGCGCCTGGACGGATGGTCGGAGTATGTGATCACCTCCTATGAGGACGCGGAACGCTATATTGGACGCAGGGCAGACAAGAACCGCAAGATCTACAACGGGATGATCAAAACCTACTACTATCAGTTTCTGGGTCCCAGGCCCCCTGCACGAAGGCCTGAGAGGCATGTGAAGATGGGCGGGGGAGAGGTCTGAGAGAGGCCTTTGGGGAATCGCGCATCAAAGAGAGGGGGAAAGGAGGAAGCGCATGTCACATCGAATCTGGTCCGGGGCGCTTGCCTTTCTGGCCGCCGGTATTTTGGCGGGCAGCACGCTCTCTCAGGCGGAGACAGAGAGAATCGTGGAAGCTGTATCTGAGATCAGGATGGAGGATGAAAGGGAGACAGAGGCAGAAAGCCCCATGCCCTTCGACTTCTCGGGAGCTCTTGGAGGCAGGGATGAGGCCGGCAGCGGCTCCGTCTTTGTCCCCTTCGCCACCGACAGTCCGGTTCTCCTTCCTGAGATCCCGGAGACTTTCTCCTGGATTGACAGGGGGAAGAAACCCACGGTGCGGAGCCAGGGAGCCCTGGGGACCTGCTGGGCTATTTCCGCTGTCTCCGCCATCGAATCGGAACTTCTCCCCGGTACATCCATGGTCTTCTCACCCGACCATATGTCCCTCAGGAATGGCTTTGTGATCAGCCAGAATGAGGGCGGGGACTATTCCATGATCATGTCCTACCTGGCCGACTGGAAGGGGCCGGTTCTGGAGGAGGAGGACCCCTATGGGGATGGTGTCTCCCCGGAGGGGCTGAAGGCCCGGGTTCATGTCAGCGAGATGCGCCTTTTGAAGTCCATGAGCACGCAGCGGATCAAGTCCATGATTTACCGCTTTGGGCCGGTGCAGTCTTCCCTGTCAATGGACAGGACAAGGACCGACGGGGATGTCTACCACTACTACCAGGAGGAGACTTCGGCCTATCACGATCCCTTTGTGGAGCCGCTCAATCACGACATCCTGATCCTGGGCTGGGATGACAGCTTCTCCCGGGATCAGTTTCGGATCAGGCCGCGGCAGGACGGCGCCTGGATCTGTCAGAATACCTGGGGGGAGGAGTTCGGGGAGAAAGGAATCTTCTACGTTTCCTACGAGGATGCCAATCTCTTTCGCAAGGGAGGGATCGCCTACACAGAGGTCAGCAGTGTGGAGGAATTCGATCACGTCTATGAGAATGACAGCCTGGGCTGGCAGGCCCGCCAGGGGTATGGGAGCGGGAGTGCTTATTTCGCCGGGGTATACACCGCCG
>CADBUA010000433.1 GCA_902797665.1 uncultured Lachnospiraceae bacterium
CCGATCTTTCTCCCAGTTTCCTTCCCATCAGCCCCCAGCCTGTCTCTCCCCGCAGCGCTCCAGAAGTCCATATAAACCTTCCCGAAAGCAAGAAGGGCGGACCCCAAGGCCCGCCCGATGATATTCTGCCGCTTCCAGGGAGAGATCCGATCATCCTCCCAGCAGCTGGTCATACAGCTTTTCATACTCTTCCGCGGAGGCCTTCCAGGAGAAGTCCACTGCCATACCGCGGTCAATCAGCTTATTCCACTCGCGCTTGTGGACGTAGTAGACATCCATCGCATACTTGATCGTGTTCAGCATCTCATGTGCATTGTAGTTGGCAAAGGAGAAGCCTGTGCCCGTGGAGTCATACTCATTGTAGGGCTGCACGGTGTCGCGCAGACCACCCGTCTCCCGGACCACCGGGACAGTTCCATAGCGGAGACTCATCAATTGGGAGAGTCCGCAGGGTTCAAAGAGGGAAGGCATCAGGAAGGCGTCACAGGAGGCATAGATCTTGTGGCTCATCGCCTCGGAATAATAAATGCAGGCTGCGACCTTGCCCTGGTACTTCCAGGCAAAGTGCCGGAACATGTTCTCATAACGTTCCTCGCCGGTCCCGAGAACCACGAACTGAACATCGAGCTGGCAGAGTTCATCCATCATGTAAGCGATCAGGTCAAAGCCCTTTTGATCTGTCAGGCGGGAGACTATGCCAATCATGAACTTTCTGTCGTCCTGCTCGAGGCCCAGTTCCTTCTGCAGGGCTCGCTTGTTCTTGATCTTCTCTTTCCGGAAGTTCTTGGCGTTGTAATTCTTCTCGATGAACTTGTCAGTCTCCGGGTTATACTCCTCATAGTCGATGCCGTTGACGATTCCGGAGAGGCAATTGGCTCTTGCCTTCATCAGCCCATCCAGACGCTCCCCATAGAAGGGGGTCTTGATCTCATCCGCGTAGGTTTTGGAGACAGTGGTGACCCAGTCTGCGTAGACGATACCGCCCTTCAGGTAGTTGGCATCCCCGTAGGCCTCCAGCTTATCCGGCGCGAAATAAGACTTGTCCAGGCCTGTGATATCCTGAATGGTCTTCATATCCCAGACGCCCTGGAACTTCAGATTATGAATCGTGATGATCGACTTCATGCTGCGGAAGAAATCACCGTCATGGAACTTGTCCTTCAGGTAAACCGGAACAAGGCCGGTCTGCCAGTCGTGGCAGTGGATGATGTCCGGCTGAAAGCCGATGACCGGCAGGGCGCTCAGAGCAGCCTTGGAAAAGAACGCGAACTTCTCCACATCCTGGTAGATGTTTCCATAGGGCTTCGGCCCGGCAAAGTAATACTCGTTGTCGATGAAATAGAAATGGACGCCGTCATAGACTGTTTCCAGGATCCCGACATACTGACTCCGCCAGGACAGATCCATGTAAAAGTGGGTCAGATAGCTCATCCGATCCTTCCACTCCTGCTTCATGCACATGTACTTAGGCAGAATCACCCGGCAGTCATACTTTTCCCTGTCAAAGCACTTTGGAAGTGAGCCGACGACGTCAGCAAGTCCACCAGTCTTGATGAACGGCACGCCCTCAGACGCTACAAACAGTATCTTTTTCATGTTCTTCCTCCATCCCTCAGTACCAAAGGGGCATTATTCCTGATGTCACAACACATCCAATCAAACAGGGGCAGCAGCTGCCTGAATCCTCCAAAAGTCTTCTGTTTTCACAGACACTGACAGAAGAGTCCCCGTTCCAGCCAAACGCGCTGAGATTCTCAGGCTCTCAGGCGCCCATCAGCTCTGGATCCCTGCATATTTCAAAACTTATCACAGCTCGGACGCCACTCCTTCTCTTCACTGATCCGGATCCTGCCCAGCGTCACATCACTCCTCACCGCCCCCACGAAATCCGCCCCATCGACGGAGAAGTTGAAGCGAATCTCCAGATTCTTGAGGCTGCCGGCTTTGACATCACCGAGAATCCGGAATTTCAGCCCAATAGACTTTCCTTTTGCGACAGACAGCTTATCCCCGTTCAGAAAGCGGAGCCGGCAGAGCGCTTTGCTGGAGCCGTCCGTATAGAGCAAAGCCCCGTCGGCAGAAAGCAGCATCGGTCTGTCGATGTGATTCTTGATTCTCAGCGTGAAGGTCTTCGTCTTCTTGTCATAGGCCCGGATATAGCAGCGAAAATCCGGCACCGGCCTTTCCACACTCACTTCACAGGTCAAAGTCTGATTCCCGAACTTTGCGTGGATCCGGCAGCTTCCAAAAGCTTTGGCCGTGATCAGGCCGCTCTCAGAGACCTCTGCCACGCGGGCATCGGAGCTGGACCAGGTCACAGGTTCGGTATTGTACTCCACGCTGTTATGGAAGGATTCACCGACCTTCAGGGTCAACGATTCCCTGGCAAGACAGGGATCCGGAACGTAGGCGGTCACTTCGACCGTGATCTCAGCACTCTCCCCATCCTTGTCCGTAACCGTAATGCTTGTCGAGCCCGTCTCAATGCCATTCACAATAATCTCCGCGCCGGTCTCGGAATTCCTGAACTCGACCGTAGCGATCCCGTCATCCTTGGAGACGGCGGAGGCGACAGAAGGCAGCTCATCAGATCCGTCCTCCCGTGTCACGGTGACTTTTGTGGAGAATCCAGCACAGACACTTGTCTTTTCGGGCAGAGAAATCCCTCTGACTGCCGAGATGGCATAGGTGATCCGTATATTCCCCTTCTCCGCCTTATTGTTGGACGCCATGAAAGAGTATGTTCCGGCAGGCAGATCGATACTGAGCTGGTAGGCATTGGAATACCTGAGCTCATTCTTGATCTCCGGCTCATAGCGCTTATTGTCCCCGCTGCTGATGAACAGGTACTGCATCCATACATTGGAAAAGTTCAGATTCTGGCTGTCCGTGGGACCGGCCAGTCTGACATCGATGATCATGCGGCTCTTTTTGGCCAGTGAAAAAGAAACCCAGGATTGGTTCGCGCTCTGGGTGAGAAGAACGTTGGTCCTTCTGAGGATCACCGTCGTCGAAGCCTCCACAGGACTGACAGAAATCAGCAGGCAGAGGAGGGTAAAAATCAGGCTAACCCTGAGATACTTCTTCATACTATACAGCCATCCTTTTCTATACCGGGAACCATTCGAATCTGCTGAGTGGTTCACCGCTATATGCCCGCTCGCTCAGATTCAGTCGCATTCTGTCGCAAATTCTCGCGCTCGCGGGTACATATCCGGAAGCATCAGAATCTCCCGGGACTCATTCAAGGGTATACAGACTTCCTGCAGGCAGCATCGCCCAAGCGCTGCGCTTGGCTCAGTCGCAGATACAAACAGATGCTGCCAGGCTCCCTCATAGAGCTGGAAATCTGAAAAACAGGACTCAGGAAGCACGAAATGCGGAGGTATCCGGAAAAGTCGTTTTGGAAGATTCTCATTCAAAAAGAGAGAAACCCCCGGATCTGATACGAAGCTGACGAAGCCCTGACCGCAGATGACACCCGGCAGAGCTCAGCATGCGAAACCTTACGCAGAGATACTCCAGGCACAGTCCTGCTCCCATCTTCCGATAATTTTACAATAATCATTTGTTTCTGTCCAGAAGCGAGCATCTTTTCCCTGCACCGGTCAAGTCCCCATTCTGAAACAGGGAAACGCGCAAGTGCATTCCCAGGTCATTCTTTCACCCGCAGGCGTAAACACACCGCCAAAAATTTTTTGGGGGCGGGCATATCGCAAAGAAACAGCTGGCAAATCCAAATGCTGCCCGCGTGAGCAGCGATGAGTCCTGCCTCTCCTCAGTCCATGGCATTTCCAGACAGCACAAAAAGGCTGCCGCAGCGCGGCAGCCTTCTAACGCGTTCAATCAGAAAAGTGATTTATAGCGGAAAGCTCCTGGATTTGCCGGGTGCTCCACCGCTATATGCCCGCTCGCGCCTATTGAATCCAAGATTCTCACGCCCGCGGGTAAATACTTATCGGAAGCAGGTGATCAGTCCTTCTTCAGCTGCGCAGCAACCTCTGCTGCGAAATCCTCGTTCTTCTTCTCCAGGCCTTCGCCGGTCTCGAAGCGGACAAATCCCTTAATGCTGATCTTAGCGCCGTTGGCCTTTGCCACCTGAGCGACATAATCCGCCACACTCTGCTTGCCATCTTCAGCCTTGACATAGATCTGATCCAGCAGGCAGATCTCCTTCAGTTCCTTCTTCAGGCGGCCCATCACGGCACCTTCCAGAACCTTCTCCGGCTTCCCGGCCATCTTCGGATCATTCTTCAGCTGCTCCTTCAGAATCGCAACCTCATGATCCTTGTACTCCTGGGACACTTCCGCGTCGGAGGTGTAAAGCGGTCTCATGGCTGCGACCTGCATGGCAACGTTCTTCGCCATCTCGGTGATGCTGTCATTCACCAGATCCGTCACAACATCAACCAGGGTAACGATCTTGCCGCCCATATGGGTATAAGCCTGAACAAAGCCCTGGTCTTCCTGCACCTGCTGGAAGCGGCGGATCTTCAGGTTCTCGCCGATGACAGCGATCTGACCGGCGTTCATCTCGGAGACGGTCTTCTCCGGATCGAACTTGGATTTCTCATTCAGGAAGGCATCGATATCAGATGCTGTGGTCTCCAGTGCCTGCTCCGCTACCTGGGCAACATAATTGCGGAACTTCTCGTTCTGGGCAACAAAATCCGTCTCAGAGTTGACCTCAACCACGACAGCCTTCTTGCCGTCCGCGGAGACCAGCGGCATGGAAAGACCTTCGGAAGCGATTCTTCCAGCCTTCTTCTGCGCTGTCGCAAGCCCCTTCTCGCGCAGCCACTCGATGGCCTTCTCCTGGTCGCCGTCCGTCGCAGCCAGCGCCTTCTTGCAGTCCATCATGCCTGCACCTGTCACAGTTCTCAGATCCTTCACCATTGCAGCTGTGATAGCCATTCTATTTCCTCCTCCAAAAATATCCATAAAGAGAGGCGTCTCAGGAACCCCAAGGCGCCCACCCTGTTGCCAGTCATAAATCTTGCTGCCTGAAAGGACCTGGCCCTGCCAGGAAGATTCAGGCATAACAGCAGAATCACTCAGCCGGGATCGCGTCCACCGGAGCTTCCTCACCGTCCGCGTAAGCTTCCGCTTCCATCTGAGAAACCTCAGCACCCTGACGAGCCTCGATCACGGCGTCAGCCATCTTGGAGACAATCAGCTTGACAGCGCGAATGGCATCATCGTTGCCCGGGATCACATAGTCCAGGTCTTCCGGATCGCAGTTGGTATCGCAGATGCCGATGAGCGGGATGCCCAGCGCATGCGCTTCCTGAACACAGATGCGCTCCTTCTTCAGGTCGATGACAAAGATGGCATCCGGGAGCTTCTTCATCTCCTCGATTCCGTTCAGGTTCTTCTCCAGCTTGTCGAGCTCTTTGAGCAGCTTGATGACTTCCTTCTTCGGCAGAACCTCGAAGGTACCGTCCTCACGCATCCTCTTGATCTCTTTCATTCTGCGGATCCGGCTCTCGATGGTCTTGAAGTTGGTCAGCATACCACCGAGCCATCTCTCATTCACATAGAACATGCCGCAGCGCTCCGCTTCCGCCTTGACGGAATCCTGGGCCTGCTTCTTGGTGCCGACAAAGAGGATCGATCCACCGTCTGCAACGATGTCGCTGACCTTGTTGTAGGCATCGTCGATCATGCCGACGGTCTTCTGCAGGTCAATGATATAGATCCCATTGCGCTCCGTATAGATATAGGGAGCCATCTTGGGGTTCCATCTCCTGGTCTGGTGTCCGAAATGGACGCCTGCTTCGAGCAGCTGCTTCATGGAAAGTACACTCATCTTTTCTCTCCTTTTTGGTTTTAAACTTCCGTGTGTTTCCCCATCCGGGAAGCCATCCTGGCACCGGCCCGGAAATCCACACACGTGTTTTTTCGCAACTTGGCTATCTTATCACACCTGAAAGTGGGGCGCAATAGGTGAATTCCTGCAATTTCAGCATTTCGTGACAGGCTCCTGCCTCCCCCTTTTCGTTACGATCCTGAGCCTCCTTTTTTGAAGCGATGCCGAGGATGCAGCGGGGACTTGTACGCTTGTTTTTTGATTGCTTTACCTGGACGATTGCTTCCTGAATCTGGGACGCAAAAAGCGTCCCTGTCCTCCGGGGATCGAAAAAGTGCCGAAAACTCTCTCATGCCCCTGCGGGCAGACAGGTTTCATGCAAAGCAAGGGGAGAAAGGCGCACTGCAAGGCCCCAATCTCCCCAACAATGAATGCTTCCCGAAGGCAGCACCGAAGTTATTCTATACTCGCGGTCAAGCGTATTTGCCAGCTATCCCCTTTCCTGCCCTTACTCTCTTCTCAATGCCTCGATCGGATCAAGATTTGAAGCTTTCACAGAAGGCAGAAGCCCGAAAACGATCCCGATGGCCATAGAAAACAGAACCGCCACCACAGCGGCTGGGATGTTGATGGCCACTGGAATCCCCGAAAATCGATGGATCAGCTGGGACATGGCAATGCCCGCGCCAACCCCCAGAAGCCCGCCCATACTGGTGAGCACTGCGGCCTCCGTCAGGAACTGCCCCAGGATCACGCCTTTTCTGGCCCCGATGGCCTTCTTCAGGCCGATCTCAGAGGTTCTCTCCGTGACGGATACCAGCATGATATTCATGACACCGATGCCGCCGACTAAGAGCGAGATTCCCGCGATCCAGATCAGCTGCATGTTGGTCGTGTTGGACAGCTCCTGCTGCTGCTTCACAATGCCCAGAAGATCCTGGGCCTGGTAGACCACGTTGTCGGAAGCATTCGAGAAGGTCGAATTCAGAATAGAGGCTGTCGCAGTGCCCGCGTTGGTCATGTCATCGGTGCTGGAAGCCTTGATGATGACATTCTCCGGCTCATCATAATTGAAAATGATGGGCCAGGAGGCCTTGGGCACAAAGAAGAGGCCGTTGGAATTGTCCGAGTTTGTGTAGTAGTCGTCCAGGTTCTGGATGTTCGGCGTGTAGCTGGAGACCTGGTAAACCACCCCCACCACGGTGAAGGGCTGCTTGTTGATATCCACGGTCTGTCCGATGGGGTTCTCCCCCCGGAAAAGGTTGGCTGAGGCAGTCTGATCGATGATCAGGACCTTTCTGAAGTTTGTGTAGTCATCCCGAAGGAAGGTCCGCCCGCTTTTGACCCGATAATCCAGGGTTTTGAAAAAGTTGGCATCAATCCCGTGGATATTGAACTCCGTGAGAGACGAGCTTTTGTAAAAAACCCCATCAGAGACGAAGCGGGTATTGTAGGCAGTGACGGACGAGACATTACTCAGGCTCTGAATCTTTGCCAGTGTCTCCTCGGACACCATGGGAACCCCCTCCGGGATCGAAGAAGAATCATAGATGGTGATGTCCATCCCGCCGGAGCTGAGATTGACCTTCACGGTATTGTTGCCCGAACCGACCAGTCGATCCCTGAGCGCGTTGTTTGTCCCCTGGATCGTCGAAACGATGGAAATGATCGCGGCAATGCCGATGATGATTCCCAGCATGGTCAGGAAGGATCGCATCTTATGCGACCAGATTCCCTGAAACGCAAGTCTGACATTCTCTAACACCGTGTGCTCCTTCTATATATTCCTGCTATCGTTTCTGTTATGCGCCCGGTCCCAGTTTCTCCCACGTAAGTCCTGATGCTCACGCGGGTCTTTCTGTCCGTAGAAGTCCCAAAAGCCCTTCTGCTAAGCATTACTCCGTAGCGGACAGCATGTCCACTTCGATGGTCTCCGCCCCCTCAACGACATTGTCGCCGTAGGGGAAAGCAATCAGATCGCCGGCTCTGAGTCCGGATTCAATGGTGACAGTCCCCCAGGACATGGCCCCGATCCTGATGAATCGCTTCTCCAGAAGCCCGTCTTCACCAGCCACCATGCAGTAGCTTCTCCCGTTTGAGTCCGTCCGGATAAAGTAAGGTTCGATGGCCAGGCTGCTGGCGCCCTCTTCCTGTACCGGTGCCACTGTCAGATCGACGGAAGAATCCACCGTCAGGTCTTCGGCATTCTCAATGTAGGCCTCAAAGGGGTATGTGGACGCAAAGCTCGAGGTCGAATCGTAATAGTAACTCCGGGAGGAATCCTCATCCTGCGGGTAGGGGGAAATCTCCGTGATCTCTGCCGTGAAAGTCTGGCCTGAATCCCAGGAAGACCCTGTGATCTTATCCCCGACCTTCACCGTCTCCATCTGAAGCTCATTGATGGAAGCCCGCACATAAAGCCCCTGTCTGCCTGTGATCACGATGAAAGCACCGTATTCGGACCCCTCCTCAAGCGTTCCCGCGCTTTTCACAATCCCGTCCAGGGTCGCATAGACGGTCTTGTTTTTCAGAATTCGTTCAAAGGCATGGATTGAAATCTGCGCCTCCCGGATCTGCAGCTCACACTCGGCGATGTCCGCCTCCTGCTGCTTGATCGCCGTCGCCATCTCCTCCGGTGTGTAGGAGTAGTCTCCGCCCCAGCTGTCCCCAAAGCCGCCGCCCCAGTTCGCCGAATCAGGTTCGGTGAAAGGCTGTGAAGTATCCGGCGTCCAGGCAGGGGTTTCAGGTGTGACCGGAGTCTCGGGTGTAACCGGCTTCGGCCCTTCCTCGGTCTCCCGTCTCTCCCGGGAAGAATCTCCTCCCTCCCCGTTCATCTTCAGGCGTTCAATCATCCCCATCAGGAAGTCCTGGAAGTTTTCCTCCCCGAAGGCACTGAGATTCAACGCGTCAAAGGCAGTCATGAAGCGGGCCGGATCCCCTCCGTAGGCGCTGTCCGGAAGCTCATAGAAGGCATCCGCCGCCCTCCGGATCTTCTCCTCCAGCTTCAGAATCTTCTTCTTCCCAAACTTCCCCGAAGAGATATGATCCGGGTTCAGATCCAGAATCCGTCCAATGAAGTGATAGACACATAGCCTTTCATAGGCTTCTCCAAGAATCGTAACAGTGGCCTCTCCCAGCTCCTCCGCGACGCCGGGATCCAGTTCGTAATGCTCGATGGTCCTCTGCTCCCCGAAGAAATCAATGGGATTCGTCTCATAGGCCTTGCAGAGGGTCCTGTACTCCCTGAGGGCATCCTGGATCTCCTCCTCATGCTGAGGCAGATTGTCCCAGGATTCGTTGGCCTCCACAGTGATGTTGTTGACCACCGTCAGGAAATGATTCACCTTTTCCAGCGTCTCGATGGTAAAGGAATTGTCCTTCTGGGGCTGCGTCTCCGGATCCTCAGCGGGCTTGCCCGCATCCATTTCAGCCTCGAGGCGGGCCATCGCCTCGGCATTTGACTCCGCCTCGGACAGAGCGGTGGACTCCGCCTGGGACTCCGCCTGCTCTCTCCTCTCCCGCTCCGCCCTTTCCCTTTCCTGGGCTTCCGCTTCAATCTCCGCCTCTCTGGCGGCTTCATTCAGCTGATTTTCCATCTTCTCGGCGTCGATCCCATTCAGTTCATTGAGCGCATCGCTCATATCCCCGAAATCCGCAAAGTCACCAAGGTCTCCCATGCCGTCCAGAAGATCTTCCGCCCGGGTTTTGTCCTCCGGAAGGGTCTCCGGCAGAAGATCCGCTGATGTGGTGAAATCGCTGTCCACAAGGCTGTAGCTGCTGGAGTCATCGTCATTCTCTCTGCTTGGCATTCTGCCGCTCTGCATGATTGCCAGATCCTTCTTCAGACGATCCAGCCGGATCTGGAGGCCCATCAGCGTCAGGTTCTGCTTCTCAGCATTCAGTTCATCCTCCTCCATATTGTACTCGAGGAGTCTGTCCCCCTTCTTCACCTTGTCGCCGGTCGCGACAAATACAGCCGACAGCGAGTGGTTTCCGTCCAGCTCCACAGTCTGGGTATCTTTTGAGATGATGACCCCGGAGATCGTGTCGGAGTCCATGACGCCGTAGGAGGCTTCATTGATGCTCTGGACCGTCACAACCTCCACCCGGCCTCCGCTCTTTTTCAAAGAATTGCTGGCCAGGTAGGTGATCCCAACGATCGCTCCCAGGGACAGAATGGTCCCAAAGATCACACCCTTCCCTTTCATGCAAGCCCTCCTGTCTGCTCTCTTCTCCTGGAGGCCTGCCGCATCCTGGCAAGTGCCCGCTCTGCCTCCTCCTCCGCTTCTTTTTCCGCCCGCTGGGCGGCATTGATATGACCGCTCCGGCGCTCGGAGATGACGCCGTCAAAGATGTCGCATGTCCGGCGCGCATAGGCCGCGATATCCGGTGAGTGCGTGATCATCACAATGGTCACCCCATCGTCATTCAGCCGTTGAAACAGCTTCATCAGTTCAATAGAGGAATGGGAATCCAGGGCGCCCGTAGGCTCATCCGCCAGAAGCAGACGCGGCTTGTTTACCATGGCGCGGGCGATGGCCACACGCTGCTTCTGCCCGCCTGAAAGCTGAGAAGGCTGGAAATTCATTCGATCCTGCAGCCCCACGGAGGTCAGAGCTTCCGCCGCCCGTCTCTGTCGTTCCCGCCTGCGGACTCCCGCATAGACCAGGGGCAGCGCCACATTCTCCAGAGCGGACTGTTTGGGGAGCAGCTGGAAGTTCTGAAATACAAAGCCCAGGTTTCTAAGGCGGATCTCCGCCATGGAGCGATCATCCTTGTTCAGGACATTCTCCCCATTCAGCTCATAGCTTCCCGAGGTCGGCCGATCCAGGCAGCCGATGATATTCATCAGCGTCGACTTGCCGGAGCCGGAGGGGCCCATAATGGCCACATACTCCCCCTCCTCCACATGAAGCGAGACATCGTGGAGGACCGGGACCACCAGTTTCCCCGTGTTGTAGTCTTTATAGATATGATCTAGTTTAAGAATCAATTCTCGAACCCCTTTTCCTGAGGCGCTGTCCTTCTGTCCCTGCCTGAGGATGGAAAATGATGCCAGATTTCATCCCGATTGCCTTATGCCCGCAGGCAGGAAGAGTTGCCTTCTAAAATCTCAGGCCGCGGCAAATGCCCGCTCAGGCCAATCGTTCGGCAGCTTCTCACGCTCGCGGGCAGTTCTATCCTTCCTTCGTTAACGCGGGAAGCCCCTGAAATCAGCTCTGAGAAGCCTCATCAAAACTCAGACCTGCCGCGACATCCGAGACATTCACTGTTCCAGTATCGGTCTCTCCAAGGCTGCCGTATGAAGAGGTGATCCCGGTATCCGTCCCCAGAACGCTCCCTGTTCCCTCATCGAGCGACCTGACAGCAGCAGAGCCTTCCTCATTTTCCGCATCAGGATCATTCAGGAAGGTCACATCTCCTGTTCCTTCAGGCTCGAAAGGCCTTGCGGCGGCAGAGCCTCCATCATCCATGGATCCGAAGGCGGAATTCTCATCATCCCCCACATCCATCCTGGCGCTCTGGTCCTCGAAAGAACTGTCGCTGTTAAAGAGATTCGCAGCGGAAGACAGAGCCGAAGAGACATCCTCATCCGAAAAGTCAAGTCCGGTTATATCATCCAGGCCCTCCGACATATACTCGTCGTCCCAGGAGAAATCATCCAGCCCATCTTCATCGCTGAAGAAGTCAAACCCTTCCGATGCCATCTCATAGGCTTCATCTGAGAAGTCAAAGTCCTCGGTCTCCATATAGATGTAACCGCTCTCTGTGGAGCGCTCATTATCATTGTAGTTCACCGGAAGGCCTTCTCTCAGGTCTGTCGAAGGCTGGGTGATATAGTCGGTCTTATCAAGTCCGGACAGAATCCTTGTCTCCTTGAGACCATCGTCATGCTCTCCCAGTATGACCGGGCGCTTTTCCAGCAGGTTGGACTTGGAGGCCGCCCACACGTAGGCGTTTTCATCCTCCTCTCCATTCTCATCCCTGACAATATAGTAGTCGCTCAGCCACATGCCCTCCCGGGTATTCTCCTGCCCCACATCCTGCTCCAGGTAGACATGCTGGCCCAGCATCAGCCCTTCTGAATCATCCAGTTCGACATAGAAGGGATAGTTGGTGGAGCCGGAGGAGCTGCCATAGTACATGTAGTCGTTGGAATCTGAGTCATTCCCCTGGTCTGTCTGAACTTCGCTGACCACGCCCTTCCAGGTCAGGCTGGAATCCATGCGGGAGTGCACCAGCATCCGCATCCCGCTTCTGATCGAGGAAATGTTCTGTTCATTGACTTCCGCCTTCACGCGGTATGTTCCGACCTTCACGATGGTGATGTAGGCACTGCTCTGGTTGGAGGATCCATAGCCGTAACTGTTGTTCTGATCACTCTCTCCCACCGTTTTCACAACACCCTCGATATCACAGCTCACATAGGCATTTTTGATCTTCTGCTCCAGACTCTCGATTTCCTTCTCCTTGGATTTCCGGTCCAGTTCATTCTGCTTGATCTCATTCTTTGCCGTCATGAGCTCCAGCTGTTTTTCCGGCGTGTTTGCCTGGGCCAGTTCCTGCTCCAGCTTTTCCTGTCTGGCCTCGGAGGTGTCAACATTATTCTTCAGCCGTTCCAGGTCGATCTTGTCCTGCTCCAGTTTGTCCTCCTCCTCGGAGGTATCATAGGAAAAGAGCTTCATGCCGGGCTTCACATTGTCTCCGACCGCAACAAAAGTCTCATCGATCGTGCGGTCTGAATCGGCATTAAAGGCCTTCGTCTCCTGTGGCTCCACCTTACCGGCAAAGCGGAGAATTGTCCCGTTTCCGCTCCCCAGGGAGGCGATATCCTCCACCTTATCCACATAGACCGCATTCTCCGCGCTGGAGGAAACGCGGCCGCTCTCAGAGGCGGCCAGAGAGACCGGGGTGTATCCCGGGATGATCTTCGGAAGCAGATCCGGAAACCAGCTGTCCACATAGCCCTGTGTCACACAAAAATACCCTGCCCCGCAGATCACCGCGGCGGCCAGGATCAGAATCACCGCTTTTTTCATGCCAATCTCTCCATCTTTTCACTGATGATCAAATCCTACAACGGGATTGTGTTCTCCCAGTGAACGCCCCATCTCTATCTTATATCGATAGTTGTCAATC
>CADBUA010000434.1 GCA_902797665.1 uncultured Lachnospiraceae bacterium
AGAACCAGAATGAGAGACAAAGGGATTCTGCTTATGATGCTTCCTTGCGTCCTCAGCATTTCACTGCAATTGACCCTGCTCTTTCCGCTCTGCCAAGCACTGGCGGCGGAGACGGAAGAAGAGACCGGGATTGACTTCAGCAGCCTGTCAGCTTCCGATCAGGAGGAAGCGTTCGAATACCGGACTTTCTTTCTCCCTTCCCCCGACGGCTTTGAGCAGCCTTTTGTCGGAGATCCGATGCCCTACTATGAGGACGGCACTTACTACATCTACTATCTGAAGGAGGGCGGGGATTCCTATCGCCATTCCATCTATCTGGCCGAGACAAAGGACTTTACCAGCTGGACAGAGATTGAGGAGCCGATCCTTGTCTCCTCGGATGATGGTCAGGACCAGTGGATCGGAACCGGATCCGTGTGCCGGAGACAGGATACCTTGTATTTCTTCTACACTGGGCACAGGGATGTAGGAGACCCCTACAAAGAGACGATTCTCCTGGCCAAGGGGAAAGACTTCACTTCCTTTGAAAAAGTCGAGGGATGGGAGATCACCCCGCCGGATTCTCTCGGCCAGAAAAATGATTTCCGGGATCCCCAGGTTGTCTATGACGAGGAGCGGGATGTCTTCCTCATGACTGTCACCGCTTCCCAGGAGGGAAAGGCGAGGATTCTGAACTACCAGCTGTCTGGGGATCTGAAGGACTGTGTGTATGATGGAATCCTGTTCACAGATCCCGAGGAAGCTTTCTGGAACCTTGAGTGCTCCGATACCTTTCAGATGGGAGAAACCTGGTATCTAACCTATTCCGGGCAGGATGACACCCTCTGGTATGCGAGGTCGGAGGACCGGAACGGTCCCTACACGGACGCGGAGCGCCTCGACGGAAAACTTTTCTATGCGGCAAAACATGTGACCGACGGGGAAAAGACCTATATGGCAGGCTGGGCAAGACGGTCCCAGTCCCCGACTTCCACCCGGGAGGTGGGTGCCTGGGCAGGGAACCTGGAGGTTCTTGAGCTGGTGCAGCAGGAAGATGGAAGTCTGACGCTTAAGATCCCGGAAACGGTGGAAGAGAAGTTCACGCAGGAGATTTCGCTGGCGGGTGGCACAGATCTCACACTGAAAGCGGCAGCTGATCCGGAATCCCTTGATGCCTTTTACGCAGGAGAGCGTTTCCTGATTACCGGGGACGTTACCTTCACGGGAGAAGGGGTCTTTGGCTTCTCCTTCGACTTCAAGGGAGAGATAGAAAGAGCAAAGACCGTTGAGATCGCTCCCAAAGATCAGGTGATCCGCCTTTGCTTCAACCAGGGTCAGACATTGATCACCGAGACGAAAGCGGCGCTTCAGGAAGGAAAGACCTATCGCTTCTCTTACCTTCAGGAGGGATCCGTGGGTGTTCTCAGCATCGAGAATACGGCCACCCTGTCCGTTCGCCTCTATGGGGCAGCCGGAAAGCCAATCCGGATTTACGCGAAGGACATGGAAGTGAAGTTCTCAGACATCAAAGAGTACAGCTGGTAACAGACAGGATAAACAGGTGTGTATCCGGTCTGGCAGCTTCGCTCGACTTATGAGCTTGCTCGAAAGTGGAGTGCAGAGAACGGAAGCAGATGCAAAGGTTTTCCTGAACTATAGTCATGTATTCATGACAATCCTATATGAAGATTTAAGCTGAGCAGCGCTGAAGAACAGGGATTTCTTCTGCGGCGCGCTGATCTCTGTCCCTTGCTCTGGGCTGTGCTTTCCGTAGGGAAAGTGCAGCCTTTTTTCATTTTGTCCCGGAATAAGCCATCGGGGGAGCCGGAAGGCCCCATCGCATCTGGCCCTGGAAAGACAGCAGAGCTTGACTCTTTGTGTCAGGCAGCATATCGTCAAAGCAGCAAAGCAGCAAAGCAGCAAAGCAGCAAAGCAGCGGGTACCTGCCCGCGTCCACGAATCTGCGGATTTTCCTGAGCGGGAATAACAGATCTTATTCATTTCATTCCGAGACTTCCTTTTGCACCGCTCCTCTTTACACATAAGACCTGATTGATATATCTCATGGTTTGTTCAGATGATTGATATTTTTATCATCCTGTGAAAGAATGTTGGGAGGAACAGACATTTATTGAAGTATCACAGAGAGGGTTAAACTATGAGAAAGCTCAAGGTATTTCTGCACGCATTTCTTGCGGCTGCGGCTTTGATGCTGGTTTTCTCAGCATCTACCGCGCTGGCTGATCAGGAATCCAACCTGATCATCGCCTCCGCCAAAGCTGTCGGGAGGACAGCCACACTGCGCTGGAACGTGGTCACAGGCGCCACGGAATATGTTGTCTTCGGGGATGTTTATCAGGACGGGGGCGCCTCGCACCGGGTGAAGAGGCTCGATACCGTGACCGGAACCTATTTCCGCTTCAGCGGAATGGAGATCGGGAAAAACTATAAGTTTAAGGTTGCCGCCTACCGGGGCGGGAGCCGGATCGCTACAAGTCCGTCGGTGACTACCTACGCTGGCGAGCGGTCGGGGATTGGAAAGGCAGTACGGCTTATTCCGACCAAAACGGGGCTGAATCTTGAGGTTGGACAGAGTGGCATGGCAACCTGCAGAATCGATACCTCAAACGGGCGGAATCAGGGGCTGGAAGAGCCGGAGGTCCGCTATTATTCGAATGACCCAGGCATCGCGGATGTGGATGCGAATGGAAATGTGTACGCGAGGGCAGAGGGAAGCGCCAGAATCTACATGGTAGCCGGAAACGGAATCAATGCGTGGATGGGCGTGACCGTGAAAAACGTGCCGAAGACCTATACGATCACCTTCCACTCCAACAATGGCAGAGGGGATCTGTACAGCGTCACCGTGCCGGTGGATGAATACTTCATGCTGCCGACCAACCCCTTCTCCTATCCTGGATATACCTTTACCGGATGGTCTCAAAGGAGCGGGTTCGGCTATGGAAGCTACGGAGAGCGCGCTGTGGTCAGAAATCTGGCCGGACCTGGAACAAACGCGGACCTCTACGCCCAGTGGAATGCCATCCGTCTCTACATGAAGGATTATCCGTATGCGTACACCTCGGTGACGGTCAATTATGACGTGAATGGTGGAAACGCTGTCAAAAGCCAGGATACGTTCAATGGCCACGGCAGCTTCTCCCTGCCGACCCCGGTAAGGGATGGATATATCTTCGAGGGATGGATCGCTGGAGGCAGGAACTATGGGACAACGATTCCGGCCGGGACGCAGGGGACACTGAACCTTACCGCCAGCTGGAGGGCGAAAGGAAGTTATGAGCCGGCCAGCGGAACAAGCTTCTGGTATGCGAACTACCCCTACCGCTATATGAGTGGCCGTTACTATGATGGCTGCTGCTGTTTCCCATATCCGTCTCTCTACTGAAAACAGAAGTGCGGAAGGCGTTGGAAGAGATTCTCGCAGCTGAATCGTCTGGCACCTGGAGGGCAGGAATGAAAATCTTCCGCCCTGGATTATCATCATGAGGCTTAGAACTGCCGCCGGGTTTCCGGCGGCAGTTTTTTACAGGAATTCAAAGCACAGAAAAGGCAGGGAAACTGTCCAGTCCGCTATGGCCGCTTGTCGTCGTGTTTGGAAGTTAAGTTCAAAAGCAAAGGCCGGGTGCATTTTCAATGTGGGCGCAGGCGCCT
>CADBUA010000435.1 GCA_902797665.1 uncultured Lachnospiraceae bacterium
GATCTGGTTGTCGGCATCAACGCTGGCCAGATCAAGACCGGTTCCATGAGCCGTACCGACCGTGTTGCCAAGTACAACCAGCTGATGAGAATCGAGGACGAACTCGGATCCATCGCTCAGTACCGCGGCAAGGACAGCTACTACAACGTGAAGCTTTGATGATGGGCGGAGGAAACTCCGCTTGGATCCTTAAAAGGAAGGCCGGGGAGAGATCCCCGGCCCTCCTTTTTTGCTTTTTGAACTTCCGGAAGCCAGACTTTGGAAGAGGAGCAGTTCCTCGGATTTCTGCGCCAGAGCCCTCCAGACGAAATAGCCCTTTGCCATTGCGGCGGAAAGGCGACAATTTCACATAGCGGATCAAATTTATTCTGGAGGAACCTTGTTTAACAGAGTCTCGCATGGTATGATAATTGCAGTAGTGGCTTGGTCAGAGCTGTATTTGGAACGAACATAGCCTAGCCGGTCTGAGCCATGCGAAACCAATATTAGGAGGAAGATATGCCATGAAGCACAGTAACATGTTGGCTATGATTCTGGCCGGGGGACGCGGAAGCCGTCTGCACGAACTCACCAGCAAAGTAGCCAAGCCTGCCGTATCCTACGGCGGCAAGTACCGCATCATCGATTTTCCGCTGAGCAACTGCTCGAACAGCGGAGTGGATATTGTCGGTGTCCTGACTCAGTACGAATCGGTTCTGCTGAACAGCTACGTCGCGGCAGGAGGACGCTGGGGTCTCGATACGGCAGACAGCGGCGTCTTCGTCCTGACACCGCGTGAGAAGGCAGAGGCGGGGCTGGATGTCTACCGGGGAACCGCGGACGCCATCTCCCAGAACATCGACTTTATCGATCAGTATGATCCGGAGTATCTGCTGGTTCTGTCCGGCGATCACATCTACAAGATGAACTACTCCAAGATGCTCGATGCGCACATCGAGGCGAAAGCGGATGCGACAATCGCTGTCATTGGTGTGCCGCTGAAGGAAGCTTCCCGCTTTGGGATCATGAATACGGATGAGAACAAGCGGATTGTCGAGTTCGAGGAGAAGCCGGAGCATCCGAAGAGTAATCTGGCCTCCATGGGTATCTACATCTTTTCCTGGAAGAACCTCCGGAAGATGCTGGTCGCCGACATGAAGGATCCGAATTCCGCTCATGATTTCGGAAAGAACATCATCCCGACCATGCTGAATGAGGGCAAGACCCTCCTGGCTTACGAGTTCAAGGGATACTGGAAGGATGTAGGAACCATCGATTCCCTCTGGGAAGCCAACATGGACCTTCTGGACAAGAAGAACGACCTGGATCTGGACGACAGAAGCTGGAGAGTCTATACGTCCGACGAGTCCTCGCTTCCGGCTTACTATGGGCCGAATGCAGTGGTTGACCGGATTTATGTCACACAGGGCTGCGAGATTGAGGGCGAGGTCAGGAACTCCGTCCTGTTCACCAACTCTGTGGTAGCGGAGGGCGCGAAGGTAACTGACACCGTCCTGATGCCCGGCGCGAAGGTAGAGGAAGGTGCTGTTGTCACCCGCGCGATGGTCGCAAACAACGTCAAGATCGGCAAGGGTGCCGTTGTCGGCAGCGCGGACAGCGAGAGCATTCTGCTTGTCTCCAAAAATGTGAAGGGGGTGGAGTGATCATGGCAAAAGCAAAAGCATTTGGAATTGTAACTTCGACCCCCAGGCGGGTGAAGGTATATGGGCTGCAGGACTACAGACCCGCGGGCGCTTTTTCCTTCTCCGGCAGGTACCGTGTGGTGGATTTCCCGATCTCGAACCTGTCCAACAGCGGCATCGACAACATTCAGGTTTACCTGAATGAACATCCGCGTTCGCTGACAGACCATCTGGGATCCGGCCGCCAGTACAACATCAACTCCAAGAAGGGCAGCCTTCAGCTTCTCTTCTGCGATCACAGCAGCCGAAATGAAGTTTACAATACGGATGTCGCGGACTATCTCGCGAACATGGATTTCCTGAGCCGCCAGACCGAGCCGTATGTGGTGATCACCCCCTGCTACATGGTGTTCAAGCAGAACTTCTCGGAAATGCTCGATACGCACATCGAGTCCGGCGCGGATATCACGATGCTGTATCAGAAGATCTCCAACGGGAGAGACCACTATCTGAACCTCCGCGTCATGAACGTCGACAAGGAGGGGAAGGTCACTTCCCTGGCTGAGAACCGCGGAAACAAGGCGGCTCAGACGGTATTTCTGGACAGCTATATCATGAAGCGGGAGCTTTTCCTCGACCTGATCAAGCAGGCGAGGGAGTATTCCTCCACCTGCTCTCTGAGCCAGCTCCTCGAGCATCTTTGCGGCGGAGATCAGTACGATATCCGCGGTGTGCAGCACAAGGGATATCTGGCGGGCTGCGGAGATCTTCAGGCTTACTATGATGCGAACATGGAACTCCTCGACATCAAGACAGCCAAGGCACTGTTCTCCGAGGACTGGCCGATCTTCACGAAGACGGCTGACTCCTGCCCGACCCAGATCTTTGAGGGGGCCAGTGTGAGCTTCTCCATGATTTCCGATGGCTGTGAGATCGAAGGGACGGTTGAGAACTCCATCATCGGCCGCGGCGTCAAGATCGGCAAGGGTGCGGTCGTCAAGGACAGCATTGTTCTTGCCTACGCGGAGATCGGACCGGATGTCAAGATCGAGTATCAGGTTGTGGATAAGTGGGCTAAGATCTACAAGACCAAGGAATTGGTTGGCCGTAAGGATGATCCGGGCTATGTGAGAAAGAGCGACGTCCTTTGATTCTGTTCTCTGAGCGGGCCGCTGGGAGACTCCCGGCCGGCAGGCAGCACTTTTAACAGCTGAATACATGATTTGAATAGAATCAGAAAGAGATGAAAGCACGGGTGTTTGCAAAACCCCGTGCTTTTTTGTATGAGGGAACATCCCTCACGGCTTCCGAGATAAGGAATAATTAAGAGAGCTTTCCGGCCTTCCTTGAGAGACGAAGCGCTGCCATGTGCTAAAATAGCATCTGTATTACTTTGTTCAGGTAGGAAGAGTTAGAGGTAGAGATTTGAGAAAAGCAGAGGAGAAGAATTTGAATAAAATCAAAGCGAAAGCCGTCTGCATGTTTCTTGCCGGGATGATGATCACAGCAGGTTTTTCTGGAGCTGCCTTTGCGGAGGCGGATCCGGATATGTCTCTTAATTCAGAAGCGGCCATCCAGACGGAAAGCCCAGCGCCGGCGGAAGAAGCGCCGGCGGAGAATCCCGCCCCTGCAGAGACGATTCAGGCGGAGAATTCAGCCCCTGCAGAGACGATTCAGGCGGAGAATCCCGCTCCCGCAGAGACGATTCAGGCGGAGAATTCAGCTCCTGCAGAGACAATTCAGGCGGAGAATCCCGCCCCCACAGAGACCTTCCAGGCAGATGCCGGAAGCTCTGAGGAGGTCTGGGCCGCAGCAGGGGACGCCGCTGGAACAGGGGAACTCATCACTGTCGATGCCCCCGGGGAAGGGACGGACGTGCTCGGTATGGCGCCGATGGATGGGGTCAACAGCGATGCAGAGAATGGGGATGGAATGGTTGTCCTTGATTCCGGCGAAGCTGTGCTGCCGGATGGTGTCGACACGGTCCAGAATGGGTCCGGGGAGAGCATTGAAGCTTTTCAGGATACGCCACTGTCAGCGGGGGATATCTCCTACGTGGACGGTCTGTTTGCGGCCGGGTCAGAGACCATCAGCAGGAAAGGTCTCAGCGGGACAGATGACGGAACAAAGAAACTGATCGTTGGTTTCCAGAAAGTCGGACTGATTCAGAGCATCAGCTTTGCGGAGACCAATAAGCCGAGTCTCTCGGAACTGATGGCGCAGTTTCCGAGTGCGGTGGATGTCTACTTTGTCGGGGAGAGTACGCCGACCACGATCCCGGTGACCTGGGAGAGTGTGGAAGGAGACTTCTCGACTTCGGGACAGAATTATTTCCTGTTCACACCGCTGGTGGATTCTTCCCTGTACAGTGTGCGGGGTATGGATGAGATGGCGGAGGCACCTTACATTGAGGTGAAGAAGGACATCATGGCCTCTGTGGAGATGATCGCGTCCGCGCCGCCCACCGTCAATGAAAAGGCGATTCTGAAGTTCTGCATGGAGGAGCTTTCCCTGAACAAGGCTGCTGCCTGTGGAATCCTCGGAAATCTTTACTGCGAGTCTGGATTCCGGACGAATGCCATTGGCGATGGAAACACCAGCTGTGGAATCTGTCAGTGGCACAATGGCAGATGGACGAACCTCAGGAATTACACATCGGACTGGCAGACGCTGGAAGGCCAGCTCAGCTATATGAAGTATGAGCTTTTAACGGGCTATTACGGGGTTCTTTCTTATCTGCAGTCTGTTCCGGATACCGCACAGGGTGCTTATGACGCAGGCTATTACTGGTGCCTCTACTATGAGATGCCGGATGCGGTGCACTCCCGCGGGATTACGAGAGGCTGCCTGGCACGGAATATTTACTGGCCGCGCTATGCCCAGGAATTGTCTGACTGCAGCTGCAATGATTCCTTCGCGGGAATTTACCGCTGCACTTCGGAAGATGGCCTGATCATCCGCGACGGACACTCCACGGATGGGGACTCCATCGGCTTCATTCCCTCCGGCGCAGAGGTGGAAATCACCCGTGCAGACGGGAAGTGGGCTCATGTGACCTATGAGGGAACCTCCGGCTACTGCAAGATGGAATATCTGATTCTGCTTGAGGCGGCGGATGTGCTGGATGATGAACTGATCGAGGCGGGACTTGCCGAGGGCACGCCGCAGTTTTCCCCGGAAGAGTCGATTACCGATGAGGAGCCTGGGGGAGACGAGATCACAGACGACGACTTCAGCCCTGAAGAGATGATGGAGGCAGCTCCGGACGCGTCAGACTTTGCGGATTTTGGCGATGAATCCGATTTTGAGACGGAGCCTGACATCTGATCAGATCCTCACGGGCGTCAGCATCTGCGAAACAGCAGGCCTGAGCGGCATAAGCCAGGAGCGCTTCAGCCGATA
>CADBUA010000436.1 GCA_902797665.1 uncultured Lachnospiraceae bacterium
CACAGCTCAACAGGATATTCAAACAGGAAGCTCTCAGATTTGCCATGTGCTGGGACGATACATACTCACTTGCCCAATATATTGATTTTCTGCAGATTCTTACGCACATGGAGATGCAGCTCTGAAACAGGGAATCCCTGGCTTTCAGGGAATCAATGAAGATTCCGAAAGTGATCCTGATAGAACCATATAACAGGGGAAGAGGGGACTTTGTCAAGTCCTCTGAAAAGATCGTGAAGCAGGACCGAGCCGGGGGAAAACTCAAAAGAATTGAAAAGGCGGAAAGGCCTGAAATCAGGGCTTTTCGTTGACTTTGCCGCATGCCTCATGCGATAATCCCGGGGTGTTCAGCTTCGACAGAGATCACCTGGAATTCGATGGCGAATGATATACTGTCTGCTATTGAGAAGAAAGGTCAGAAAAAGGTCTGAGGAAAAGGCTTGAGAAAAGGGCCTGAGACGAGGCCTGGAGATAAAAGAGTATGAAAACAGAGGAAGAGAAGTATCAGGAGTTTAGCCGTTATGCTTCGGAGCATAGCTTTCACGATGCAGGGCCTCTGGAAAGTGGAAGGAGGAAGCGGATCAGACAGGTCAGCATTGCTCTCAGTCTGTTGCTCCTGCTTCTTCTGTGGAACTTTCGAGTGGAGATCCGGGACCAGATGGTTTTTATGTTCCATGAGACATCGGAAGACTCCATCCTGGAGACAGAATCGGAAACTCCCTTCACGGAGACTGAGACGGAGAAGCAAACTGAAACGGAACCTCCCTTTGAGCCCCACGCGGTGGAAACCACCCTTCCGGAGACTCTGATTGCGGAGACTGCGATCGAGGTGAACGAAGAGCGCCTGGAGAATCCTGACTTCTATGTTCCTTCCAGAGAAATCTTCTTTGGGAAGGAGCCCTACACAGATGTGGATGGGATTGTCACCTTCCGTGGCAGCAATTACCGCAACAGTCCGGCTTATGGAAATGCCAGGATCCAGGAAGGGCAGATCGAGGGGCTCTGGTCTATCCAGACGGGAGCTCTCAGCTATAAAAATGCGACCTGGACTGGCAGCGGTTGGACAGGACAGCCTCTTCTCAGAAAGTGGACCTCTGAGGAAAAGGCAAAAATGACAATGGCTGAATGGGCGAAGCAGAAGGAGGATCTGGTCGAGGTTATTTATGCCTGTATGGATGGATACATCTACTTCCAGGATCTCGATACCGGGGAGAAAACGAGAGATCCTCTGTATCTCGGATATACCTTCAAGGGCTCTGGTGCCCTTGACCCCAGGGGATATCCGATTCTCTATGTGGGAGCCGGCTACGACAGCAGTCAGGGAACTGCCAGGGCTTTCATCATCAGCCTTGTGGATCAGAGCATTTTGTATACCTTCGGGAACAATGATCCTTTCTCTCTCAGAGGATCCCTCAGCTATTTCGATGCCTCTCCCCTTGTGGATCGAGAAACGGATACACTGATCTGGCCTGGGGAGAACGGAATCATTTACCTGATCCATTTGAATTCTTCCTGGGATCCCGGGACTGGAAATCTGACCCTTGATCCGGATGATGTGGTCAAGTGGCGCTACAATGGAGTAAGGTCCAGTCTCAGCTCCTATTGGCTGGGTATGGAAGACAGCCCGGTAATCTATCAAGGCTATCTTTACATCACGGACAACGGCGGAAATCTCATGTGCCTGGATCTGAATACACTGAAGCTTGTGTGGGTCTTTGATACCCTGGATGACTCCAACTCTACCCCGGTGCTCTCCCTGGAGGATGGACATCCCTACCTCTATGTGAGTACCTCCTTCCACAAGGGATGGAGGAGCTCCACCACAGCGATGATTCCAATCTGGAAGATTGACGCGGAGACCGGAGAGAAGATCTGGCAGAAGGACTACGAGTGTTACACCCAGGAAGGTGTATCCGGCGGCGTCCAGTCTTCTATGGCGCTGGGAAGAGAAAGCCTGGAGGGGCGCCTCTATGTCACAGTCGCCATGACCGATGCTTCCTCCAACGGACTTCTGGCGTGTCTGGATATCAAGACCGGAGCGCTTCTCTGGCAGCATGATGCCTACTACACCTGGTCGTCCCCGGTCTGTGTCTACAACGAAGATGGAACCGGGTATGTGATCTATGCCAACTGTGCGGGCAATCTCTTCCTCCTGAACGGACAAACCGGACAGGTTCTTTCCACCTTTGCCCTCTCAAATGGGGCAATAGAGGCATCTCCTGCGGTCTATGAAGACCGGGTGGTCATCGGGACCAGAAACAGCAAGATCTGGGGCCTGAGACTGAAGTAAGCACGGAAATGATCCAGCAGAAGACAAGAGGCGGGACTGGGTATGAACTGACTTTTTTAAGAAGGTTTTAGCTTCAACTGTTAGGATTAGAAAGAATACGAGGCCGCCGGATTACGGCGGCCTTTCCTTTTTGAGATGGATGGAATAACAGGTGGAACACAAGAATATAACAAACAAAGAGTAAAAAATATAAGAACATCAAATAATAAAAATATAGAAAATAAATCATAAAGAATAAAAGATAAAAAATAAAAAATAGACATATATAAAAATTAGATGATATAATGTTATTAAGAACACTATAAATAGTAAATATATTCTAAAAAGATGATGACATAGACACAAAATACGATTTATCAAGTTGGAACAACACTCAATAGCCGGAAGGAGGCAGTGTGATGAAGCTTTTGTACGCGGAAGATGATGAGGATGCCAGGGCTGCGGTATTGGCTCTTCTGACCCGGAATCGATATTCCGTTGACACAGTGGATAATGGGGAGGATGCGCTTACCTATCTTCTGGGCGGGGATTATGACGCTGCCATTCTGGACATCATGATGCCAGGGCTCTCTGGAACCGAGGTTGTGAAGAGACTCCGGAAAGAGGGAAAAATGACCCCGATCCTGATGCTGACCGCAATGGGAGAATTGGAGGACCGGGTGAACGGTCTGGATGCAGGGGCTGATGACTATCTGACAAAGCCCTTTGCCGGAGCGGAACTCCTGGCACGGGTGCGAGCACTTCTAAGAAGGCGGGAGGTCTTTACACCGGATATCCTCTCCTTCGGGGATCTGACACTGGATCGGTCAAGCTATGTGCTCTCCTCAGGCGATCAATCCGTCAGTCTGTCTGGAAAAAGCTTTCAGGTGATGGAGATGTTTCTGCTCTCGCCAACGCAGATCATATCAGCGGAACAGCTCATGGAGCATATCTGGGGTTGGGACAGTGAGGCGGAGATTAACGTGGTCTGGGTCAATATCTCTTTTTTGAGAAAGCAGCTGTCAGCTCTGAATTCCCACGTCAGCATCAAAGCAATTCGTGGAAGCGGATATAGGCTGGAGATTTGAAGCGCTATGAGCTTGCAGGAGAGAAAGAAAAGGCGTAACTGTCCAGCCAGTCTGCGCATTTTGCACTGAGCGAGAAAACATAGAACAAAAGGACAGACGTACGTTATCCTCTGATAAGACCGGAAGGAAAACAGGGAAAACAGGGAAAAAAGAGAAAGCGCCAGGAAGTGAGAACAGTTCAGGCAAGGAGGAGAGATGTTCAGAAAGGCCAGGTGGAAATTTGTCAAAAGCGCTATGATCGCGATGATCACTTTGATTTTGATTCTGGTTGCCTCCATCAATGTGGTGAATACCATTCAGACAGATCATCGCCTCTCCACCGCGATGGATGAGTTGATTCTGTCTGTTGACCGGGGGAGATTGCTCAGTTCACCGGGAATATCCGATGAAGGAGAGGGGCACTCTCGGGAACTCGATCCTGTAATCTCACCGGAAGGTGTTAGCAGGAGGCCGAGCATGTTTGGAAAGGGGAAGGGAGGACGTCATTCCGCTTTGAGTCAATACTCCGGCCGCTTCTTTTCGGTTTTTCTGAAGCAGGATGGAAGTTCACTGGTTCTCTCAGATCTTGAGGAATCGGATATTGCTTCCGCAAAGGAGCTGGCGGAAGAGATCAAGGGGCTTTCAAAGGATCAGGGCTATCTGAACGATTATCTCTATCACAGGGAAAAACTGGGAGAACACCTTCTGATCTGTTTCCTGGACTGCAGCACCGAGTTTTCCGCTATGAAATCCCTTCTTCTGATCTCAGCTCTCATCGCCCTGGTTGGACTCATCCTGGCTTTCTCCTTCATCTACCGCATGAGTGGGAAGGCAGTGGAGCCTTTGGAGGAGAGTATGTCCAAGCAAAAGCGTTTTATCACAGACGCGGGACATGAACTGAAGACGCCTCTGGGAGTCATCGCCACAAACATGGATGTTCTGGAGATGGACGGTGTACAGAATGAATGGATCGCCTCCACAAAAAGACAAGTGGGAAGGATGCGCTCTCTGATTGGAAGCCTGATTTCCTTAGCCCGTCTGGAGGAGGATGAGAGTGATCTGATTCTTCAGAATCTGTCCCTCAGCGCAGCGGTCAGGGATTGTGTCGAGACCTTCCAGATGATGGCGGAAATGAAGGGAATTGCCTTCGAGTCGGAGATTGAGGACAATCTCATTGTGCAGACTGACGAGGGAAGTGTGCAGCAGATTCTCACGATTCTCTGCGACAATGCGGTCAAATACGCAGTGAGCAGAGTGACGGTGAGAGCCCGAAGGCTTGGAAAGAAGATCTGTTTTGAGACGGTCAACGATTGGAGGAGAGAAATAGCAGAAGCGGATCTCTCCCGTATGTTTGACCGTTTCTACCGTGCGGATCAGTCCAGAAAGAAGGATACAAAGTCCATCGGAGGGTATGGTCTCGGTCTTTCGATCGCGAAAGCCGCCGCGGATCGCTGTCAGCTGGAACTGAGTGTGCTGGAAAATCAGGAGAAGGAATTGGTGTTCAGACTCACGTTCAAAGGATAGAACAGGAAGAACAGGAAAGAACAAGAAGAAC
>CADBUA010000437.1 GCA_902797665.1 uncultured Lachnospiraceae bacterium
CTATACCCGCTTCTCGTGAAGGGCGCCATGTTTTTCTCGCCTCTATGCCCGCTCATGCCAGAGTCTCACGCATTCTCAGGCTCACGTGCAGGCATCTTTACATGTTCACCACATTGATCGGAGCTCCATCTATCACAGATTTGATGTTCTCCGCTGTGGTATTCATGATCCGTATGCGGGCATCTTTCGTTGCCCAGGAGATATGCGGTGTGATGATGCAGTTCTTCGCGCCAAGAAGCGGATTCTCCTTTTTGATGGGTTCTGTCGAGACGACATCCAAAGCAGCGGCCGCAATCTTGCCGCAGTTCAGCGCATCCGCCAGATCCTGCTCCACGACCAGCTGTCCACGGCTGTTGTTGATCAGAATGACCCCATCTTTCATCTTCGCGATGTTGTCTTTGTTAATGATGTTGGCGGTGGACGGGAAGAGTGGGCAATGCAGGAAGATCACATCGGACTTTGCAAGGAGCTCATCCAGCTCAACATACTCAGCAATGTTCTTTCCTTCCTCACTCTGGAAGGAGTCAAACGCCAGGACCTGCATGTTCATAGCTTTCAGAATCTTCGCCGTATTCTTGCCAATCCTGCCAAGGCCGATAATGCCGGCAGTCTTGCCGGAAAGCTCAATCATCGGGTAATCCCAGTAGCACCAATCCTGATTCTCAGCCCACCTGCCGGCAAAGACCGTATCGCTGTGATGTCCGATGTGGGAACATACCTCCAGAAGCAGGCTGACCGCATACTGAGAGACATTGTCCGTCCCATAGACCGGTACATTCTGGACGCTAATCCCTTTCGTCTTTGCGTACTCATAGTCCACAACGTTGTAGCCGGTGGCAAGGACTGCGATCGTCCGAATCTTCGGGCACTTGTCCATCGTTGCCCGGCTGACCGGCGTCTTGTTCGTGACAACGACCTCCGCATCGCCGATCCGCTCAGCAATCAGATCTGACTCCTCATAGGCGGTCCGGTCATAGACCGTCAGTTCTCCCAGTGCTTCAAGAACAGCCCAGCTGATGTCGCCTGGGTTTTCTGTATATCCATCCAGTACTACGATTTTCATGTTCTCTCCCTTTCATCCAAAGGCACAGACTCTTAACGCGAACCCTTCGGATCTGTCAAATGCGTCAACGGTATATGTCCGCTCGCGCCTATCCCTTCTCAGATTTTCACGCTCGCGGGTATCATGATTCGTACCTGTAAAGTCACAGGCACCCTAAAGTACGAGACCGGCGCAGGCTCCCAGGTCCCATGAACTGTCCATACGGTCTTTTCTTTTGCTCCCTGTACCCGCACACTGATTTCACAACCCGATACTTATTCCATATGAAAGCTACTGCCTTTCCGGCATTTCCCGCTTTCCCGGCTTTTTCGTATTCTTTCTCTCATGCAGAATCTGCAGCAGATTCAGGCTCAGGAGAGATCTGGGCTGTGTCCACTGAAGGCCGGTCTTCTCTGTCATGAACGCCATGAAGGCATCCGCTTTTCTGGGAAAGAGCGTTGATTTATCGATCATGTATGCCTGCTGCCTGTTCGGAAACAGGTACCAGTCTTCTTCCCCATCCACCATCCGGATGATGGTGTCATAGGAGAAGCTGTTGCTCTCAGCCGGATTGCTGCACGAAAACTCCTGCTCATAAAACATGAACTGCATCGTGACGACATTCCCATTTAAAAGCTCCAGCATATGCCGTGCCTTATAGCGGTCATATCCATTCACCAGTGGAAAGAGAAAAGCCCCAGCGCAGGCCAGCGCCATCCCCTGGATCCTGTCATAGCCAATAGATCCGCCGAAAACAATCATCAGAAGACAGACCCCAAAGAGACAGAGCTTTCGGCCTGTGTGAAAAGTGGAGCTGATCATGAGGCTCAGCTTCTCAAGATTTCCGGCATTGTATTCAATTTTCCCATGAAAAAGCGGATTTCTGGACATATGACAAAACCCTCGAATGCATATTCGGCCTGTTTGGCCTCCAGGATCAATGTTGGCGGCAGGTGGCTAAAGCGGACTGGACAGTTACAAGCTTTTCTTTCTCCAGTATACCGCGGTCTGAGACGATAACTGGCAGCACGCGGATCAAAAAGGGACAGGGGACCTGCCCTGTCCCTGCTCTTCGCTTCTCCAGACTCTCCCATACAGAAAAGCCGAAAATGGCGGTCAGATCATCTGACAGTTTCATGTCTGGTCTATCCGCTTTATACAGTCCCGTATGCTTCAGGATCTGTCAAGTGCCAAATACCAGCGCAACCGGTGTCGTGACAATCTGCGGGAAGATGATGAAGATGATCAGCGAAACCGCAATCAGGATGATCCATGGAATAGAAGCCTTGATGATCTTCTCCAGCGGCAGTCCGGTCACGTTCTGGGCTGCATACAGGCACACGCCTACAGGCGGTGTGATCAGTCCGAAGGAAAGTGTGATAACCAGGAAAACGACGAAGAAGAGTGGGGAAACCCCGGCAGCCGTCACAGCTGGAAGCAGAATAGGCACCAGGATAAAGATTGCCGCGGTTGCGTCCATGAACATTCCGACAATGATCAGGAAGACATAGAGAACCAGCATCAGGACAATGCGGTTTCCGCTCATTCCAGCAATCAGAGAAGCCACTGCCTGGGGAAGTCCATCCATCTCAAAGAGGGTTCCTGCCGGTTTTGCGGCGATTGCCACGAACAGGATCGTTCCGGTAGAGCGGGCGTTCGCCGCGATGATCCGCGGCAGGTCACTCCACTTGAGGTTTTTGTAGACATAGATCGATACAATAACGGTGTAGACGACCGCGATGCCTGCTCCCTCAGTCGGGGTATAAATGCCGGTATACACACCCCCCAGCAGGATAACCGGAGTCAGAAGAGCCGGGATGGCTGTGATGAAAGCCTTTCCAAGTTTCTTTCCGCTGAAAGGAATGCGGTCCCCGATTCCATGCTTCTTGCAATAGAGATAGTTATAAATCATGAAAATCAGGCCAATGATTAAGCCTGGAATCATGCCGCCGAGAAGTGCCTGCCCGATGGATACGGAAGCGGTTGCCGCCGCATTGATCATCAGGATACTCGGTGGAATCACGGATGCCAGCATGGAGCCTGCCAGGTTGATGGCAGTGGAATAGTCCATGGGATAGCTCTTTTTGTGCAGCGCATTGATGCTCATCTTACCGATGGAAGCAATGGCTGCGACGGAAGAACCGGACATCCCGGCGAAAAGCATGTTTACGACAACCGAGACATGGCCAAGTCCGCCGTAAAGCCAGCCAACCAGCGCCTCTGCAAGACCATAAATCTTATCTGCGACGCCGCCCTCATCCATGAGGGATCCACAGAGGATAAAGAGAGGAACAGCCACCATGATGAAGCTGTTCATTGCCGTAAACATGTTTTGGGCCGCCATATTCAGCGGAAGGCTCGACATGGTAGCCATGCAGATGACAGAAGCAGCCCCCAGGGAAACTGCGATCGGAACACCCAGGAACATGAGAATGACAAACGTAACAAGCAGGGTTATGCTCATCTCCATAGCCAGATTACTCCTTTCCGATTCCCTGTGCTTCCTGCGCGGTATCCGGGATTTCCACTTTCTCCCTGTACTCCAGGAGACTCTGAATGGTACCAATGATTCCCAGAACGCCGGCAACAGGCTGGCAGATGCCAATCATGCTCATGGGGATGCGCACCGCAACGCCCATCTCATGGAACTGGATCTGCTGCGCGACAACCTGCCATCCATAGATGATCATAAAGCCGAAGAATCCGATGACAACGACAGTATACAGGATCACACTGAACTTCTTCAGCCACTTTGGGCCTTTGACCAGCAGAAGCGTGACTCGGCTGGACTCTGCCTTATTAAATCCGGTAGCCAGCGCGATGAACATCATCCACAGGAAGAGATAACGGCTCGTTTCCTCTGTCCAGGGGAATGCATGTCCAATCACACGCCCTGTGATCTGCATCAGGATTGTGATGATCATGCCAACAACGAGTACAACCAGGCACGCATTTTCGATCGCGTTTACGGCATCAAATAAGGGCGCGAGCTTGGATCTTTTTCTCATATCACTACTCCTACACTTCCAGGCCACTCTTCAAAGGATGAATAAGCGCATTCACGCCCAAGGCGAAAGCCTTGTAAGCAGCCATATCGTCAGATATTTGATTTCTATGTGTATGAATATTTACGAATGTACTTTTTATTAAAATTCTGTTGGTATCCCTGAACGGACCTGGCATTCTCTGCCAGGTCCGTTTTTTTACTTTTCCAGCCGGGCCGCCGAAGCGCGCCCTGATCTTTCCCAGTCTTCCTATTTTGTCTTACTTACTTCTTCTCAGCTTTTGCCAACAAATTCTGTGACCTTGTTAAAGAGCTCATCGTCTCCGATCAGCTTTTTGAAGTTGTCATACAGGTCCTTGGAAATCTCTACAAATGCCTGATGGCCGGCTTCGTCAACGGTGTTGTACTCCATGCCGTTGTCGATCAGCGTCTGAAGAGCTGTGCCGTTCTCGGCGTTCATAAAGTCAACATTCCACTGCTGGACTTCAGCACCCGCCTTTGTCAGGGCTTCCTGCTGCTCCTCGGTCAGAGAATCAAAGAGCTTCTGGTTGATGCCCACAAGCCAGGCATCCGCGATGTGGTCGGTCTCGGAGACGTACTTCTGAACCTCATAGAACTTGTTGGAGAAGGGAACATCCACCGGGTTCTCCTGTCCATCCAGCGTGTTGAGCTGAAGGGCATTGTAAACCTCGCTGAAGTTCATCGGAGTCGCAACAGCGCCGCATGCGGAGAAGTAGTCGACGTAAAGGCTGTTGTTCGGTACGCGGAGAACGAGACCCTTCAGATCATCCGGGCTGTTGATCGGGCGCTTGGAGTTGGTGACAACACGGAAGGATCTGGTCCAGGAACCGATTGTCTTGATCCCAAGGCTCTCAACAGAGTTCATGAGTTCCACACCGGTCTCGCTGTTCAGGAAATCGCAGAGCTGACCCAGGTCATCAAACATGAACGGAACAGAAATGATGTTATACTCAGGAACAAACTGGGTATAGACGGAAGTCGCCAGAATTACGATCTGCAGCGATCCGGCTGAAAGCTGCTTGATGCCTGCAGCGGTGTCACCGCCATAAAGAGAACCATTGGAGGAAAGCTTGAAGGACAGCGTTCCATTGGAATAATTCGTAGCGCGTGCCATGAATTCTGCGGCAGCCTGACCAATGTAAGAGCTCTCCGGGTCCGGGACGCAGACTGTGATCTCAGTTGCACCCTTCACTGGCTCCATCGCCTCTGTTCTGGTATATCCCGCAGCTTCTCCTTCTGTCTCAGCTGCAAATGCCGGAATTGCACTCATGCTCAGTGCCAGAAGTCCCGCAAGAACCATGCTCAATACTTTCTTCATTGTTTCTTCCTCTCTTTTTGTTTTAAAATATATATTTTTTATTTATAACCCTATAGTTTTTGTTACATCTGCCTTTTTCTGTCAATCATGCCTGCAGGTTCAGGCGGAACAGTTCTTTCAGCTGCACGTAGAGCCTTTTATAGACCTGATACCGCACCGAGTAGATCTCCTCATAGGCATCTGACGCCTTGACTTCCTTAAAGACCTTGTGGTTGACCTTTCCGGAAGCTTCCACCGCATTCCTGAAGATCCCAGCGCCGACACCCGCCAGAAGCGCGGCACCCACCGGAGCCATATCACTCACATCCAGAATCTCCAGATCTCTCCCAGTGATATCGGCCTTAATCTGCGCCCAGATCTCACTTTTCGCGCCTCCACCGATCGAGGTGAAATGCGTGATCTTGTTTCCGGTCACCTGCTCGGCAATCTCCAGCAGCTGTCTGAGCCCATAGCCGCATGCCTCCAAAACCGCCCGGTTCATCTCCTTTCGCGTGGTGTTCAGCGAGACACCGAAGAAGACACCGCGAGCATAGGAATCCCAGACCGGACTCCGCTCCCCAAGCATATAGGGGAGGAACACAACACCACCGCAGCCTGGCTCCGCATTATGCGCATCCTCATTCACCTTCCGGAAGGCTTCCCCCACGTTCTGGGAGTTCTCGATCATATCCCAGTAGAACTGATTGAGGAACCATTCGTTCGCGGCTCCCGTGAAAGACATGGCCCCCTGGTAGATCCAGGTGCCCGGCACAACATGGCAGCGGTTGATGAAGCCGCGGTCAAACACCGGCTGATCAATGCAGATCGTCAGAACATCCGTGGTCCCCACAGACTCGCAGACATCCCCTGCTTTCGTCACGCCTGAGGCAAGCGTTGCACAGGGGGTATCCGCGCCACCCATGGCGACGGGGATTCCCCGGGGAATTCCGGTGGCGATCACATCCGCGTTATTCAAGGTCCCGATCACATCCGTTGAGTCATGAAGAGGCGGCAGTTTCTCATAATCGATGCCAATCTTCTCACAAAGATACTCTGACCACTTCTTCCCACCGGTTGTCTCAAAGAGATTTGTATAGGAGGCATTTGAATAATCGATTCCAAACTCTCCTGTCATGCGATTTGCAAGGTAGGTATTCAGATGGCCAAAATACTTTGTGTTCGCATATGCATCCGGGAGATTGTTTCTGATCCAGAGCATGGAAGAGCCGGAGAAAGCCCCTGCCATCGATCCGTTGGCCGTAATCTCAAAGAGTTTTTCCGCACCAACATTCTCAAGAATCGCATCCGCTTCCTTTGTACTGCGCCGGTCGGAATAGATGATCGGGTTGACCAGGACTTTTCCTTCCCCGTCCAGGGCAATCAGCCCTGGACAAAGGGAGGAGATGCTGATTCCCTGGATCTTACTAAGGTCAATCTCTTTTCCCTCTTTCAGAAGAACCACACACTTGAGGAAGGCATTCCACAGACTTTCCGCATCAATCTGGATGTAATTCGCTTCCGGCTGAATCAGCGCATATCTGCTGCTGCTCATCCCCACCAGGTTCGCTTCCTCATCGATGACAGCGACTTTCAGGCTCGTCGTCCCAACATCAATTCCAAGCATATAGCGAGGCATAATTCTTCCTCCCCGGACCCCCGGAAAAATCCGGGGGTCATCCCTCATCTCTTACAGTACGAGGTAATCGGCGTAGTTCTTGTCGTGCTCAACCGTATCAAGAAGTTCCTTGGTCTCCTTGACGCTGTAGCCCTTGTGGATCAGGCGACGCAGCGCAATGACAAGAGCAGTGACATCCTTGTAGTCCCAGACCCAGCGGCCCATGGTGACTCCGCCAACACCGCTGTCAAGCGCTTCTCTGGTCATCTTCAGGTAGTACATCAAAAGCTCATCCGGAGAAAGATTCGGGGAATCCCCACCCTGGATGACAACACGGAAGGAAGAGGGCACACAGGAGACGACCTTGGCCATGCTGTCCGGATCCCCGGTATAGGTGGTCTTGACAATGTCCATGCCAAGCTCACATGCGCTTCTCACGCAGTAGGCAATGTTCTCCCAGGATGCTCTCTGATCCTTCGGAACGCTCTCGCCCTTCGGATAGACATGGCCGATCAGCGGCATGCCAACCTTGTCACAGTACTCGGAAACTTCACCGATTCTGGCAAACTGCTCATTCTGGAAATCGCCCAGGGTGATGCAGCCCATGGAAACAGCATCCGCGCCCATGCGGATCGCGGCATCAACAGAGCCAAACACTACATCATTGGTGGGAGAAGTCGGCGCATAGTTGGAAATCTTGTGCAGGACAGAGATCCCAGATCCAACGTAGGGACCCCAGCAGCGCTTCTGGATCCCGCCGGTCATGGTCATCGCATCCGGACGTCCCGGAACAATCTTGTCGATCGCGCCCTGAATATCCTGGATCCCGGTCATGGGAGCGATTCCTCTGGAAGTCGCATGGTCGACCGTGATCGCCATCATCTTGTTGCTCTCAGGATTGACCATCCTGGAAAGTCTGACTGCCTTGCCCATTGCATACATAGGTGTAACCTGCATGATATTTCCTCCTGTAAATATGTTATTTAAATAAAACTCAGTTTTCTGCCATGAAAAGCCTGGAAATGAAGCATAAACAGAATCGGGGATATTCATGAAACATCTGTTTCTGCTCTTTCAGTCTTTTCAGGGCTCAATAACCACCTTCAGAGCCTTGCCGGACATATGGAGATCCAGGGCTTCCCTGAAGTCATCCAGCTTAAACTTCGCTGAGACTATTGCGTCCAGATCGATGAGGCCTGACTTGACCATGTCTGCTGCCTGCAGATAGTCGATCCGCTTGTAGGCCGTGCTGCCGGTGATGTTCAGCTCATTGTAGTGAATTACGCTCGGATCAAACTCGCTCATCTTCCCCTTGGGGAATCCGGCGAAAAGACAGACGGTTCCACCCTTCTTCGCAAGCTTGAAGGTGGAGTCCACCAGAGCATTGATCCCGATCGCCATCACGATGCGGTCAACGCCTTCTCCATTGGTTTCCTCAGCGATGATGGCCGCGATATCTTCCTTGCCAGAGTCGATGACCCGGTCGGCACCAAGCTTCAGCGCGATCTCCCGCTTCTCCGGATCCAGCTCGCTGACGAAGACTTTTCTTGCGCCCGCGATTTTGGAAAGCTCCAGATGCATCAGACCAATGGGGCCCGCGCCAATGATCAGAACCGTGTCATTGAATCCTGTTCCGGTATTGCGAAGTCCACGGATGCAGCAGGCAAGCGGTTCAATCAGAGCGCCTGCCGCGAAGCTGACGCTCTCAGGCAGTTTCACCACATTTCCGCTCTCGATGCAGATCTTCGGGATCAGGATGTACTCCTCAAATCCCCCATTGAACTCATAGCCGATCGCCTTCCGGTTCAGGCAGGCATTCTCGCGGCCTGACAGGCAGGCTGAGCAATGTCCGCAGGGAATTACGTTTGCGATCGCAACCTTTTCTCCTACGCTGTAGCCCTTGACGTTTGCTCCCACTTCTGCAATCAGCCCGCAGATTTCATGTCCTACCACAGAGTCAGGTCTGACGCCTTTGGTCTTGCCGCCGGTGAAGATCCGCTTGTCTGTCCCGCAGAGCGCTGCCGCTTTCATCTCAAGAAGGATGTCATCCTCCCCGCAGACCGGCTTCTCGATCTCCATGACCTCATAATTGTTCGGGTAGTTCTCCGGGCCGTGCAATACTACTGCTTTCACTGAAAAACTCCTCCTTTCAGATTGCTTCAGGGATTTCCTGCTGCTATTTCTGTTTCACTGTTTTCACTTTTTCTCCCCTCGATGGAATTTAGTTTATCAGCCCTGAAATAAAATTTCAATCATTTTTTCTGAAAATGATGCACAATTTTCGTCTTTGTTTTTTGTTGAAATTTTATATCATACCGAAAGGCAGGTCATTTCTCCATCAAACTGCACGTTCAGGCAGATCTCTCCAGGTTTCTTTTGTGTGCTTTTCACAAACGCGCATTTTGCCGTTCCGCCAGTGTTCTGCTTACAATGCGAAAAAATATTTCTTCCATTTCAGACCTTGTTCGCTGACACCGCATCCCGGCTTTTCTGGATGGCTTCGTTATATTTCCCGTAGTCTATGAGGGCGATGTTCCCAACGATGCAGTCAATGATGGTCAGCTGAGCGATCCGGGTACTGGTCGACTCCGACTGAAAGATCGTCTCATCGTAAGCGGAAATGAATACGATGTCGGAAAGCTTTGCCAAGGGAGTATTTCTCTGGCTCACGATCGAGATGCAGAAAGCCCCGTTCATCTTCGCGGTTCGCAGACAGGAAATGGTGTTGTAATTATGGCCGGAGAAGGAGATGCAGATCGCCGCGTCATCTTCAGTCAGTGCGGAGGAGGACATGAGCTGCATGTCGATATCCCGGTGGACAATGGCGGAGATCCCGATCTTCATCAGTTTATGCTGGGCATCCAGTGCCACCGCCAGACTTCCACCCGTTCCAAATATCACAAGGCGGCGGGCATTTCGGATCCGCACACAGACCTGATAAACCGCGTCCATATCCAGCATCTCCTGGGTATTCCGGAGGACCTCCACCGCGGATGAAAAGATCTTTCTGCAGATCTGCTCCGTATTGTCCCCCCGGACCAGAACCGGATCATACTGCCTCTCTTCCGGCAGAATATCCCGCGCCAGCTTCATCTTGAAATCTATGTAGCCCTTGCAGCCGATCCGCCGGGTAAAGCGGACAATAGAAGCCTCTGAGACATCAGCGTTCTGGGCAAGATCCGCGACATTCATGTTTATGACCAGTTCCGGATGAGCCAGAATCCATTCCGCAATCTTCGATTCCGCCTCTGTCAGATTTGGCATCGCCTCCTGTATCCTCTGTATGCAGTTTGTATTCATGTTTCTCCTCAGTCTTCCGAAATTTAGAAAAGCTATAGAAAAGGTTCTCCTCTGCCTTCAGGGGGATCCATCCTCCCTGAGCCTGAGAAGATCACTCTGATTCTATCATGGGTAAAATTTTATTTCAATGACTTTCAGGATTTTTAGAAATATTCTTTCAGTCCATCCCATCCCGCATCTCCTCATGTCTCCTTCCAGGCGTCTCCTTCTCTCGCTTCCTCTCCCACCCGCTCCCTTCTCCTTCTCCTTCCGTAAGGTCCCTGACCCCCACCCCCCTCCTTCAGAAAGGCACAAAAAAAGCCACAGGAAAGGTCTTCACCTTTCCTGTGGCCAGGACAGTTCACTTTCCGATCGATCGATGCTCCTGAAAACCGCAGCCCCAAGGCCCAAAGCAATCTGATCGCTCGTTCAGACAGAACTGTGTCACACAGCAGAGCTGCTGCTCTATGGTCTATGATCCTGCAGCTCTCTTCTCATTGTTTTTTTACCAATGAACTGTATGAGCTCGCTCAGCGCAAACTGCGCAAAGCGGAGCTGACAGTTACGATTTTTTCACTGATTCCTGCGCTTTTGCTATATGCTCCACGCTTTTCTTTTCTGCTTTTCCCTGCTTTTTCCCGTTTCACATTCTTCAGTACTTGTTGGCAGAGACCGCCTCCCGTGTATCCGAGATTGCCCGGTTGAACTTGTCGTAATCCTGCAGTGCGATTTCCCCCACGATACAGTCGATGATCGCCAGCTGAGCAATGCGGGTGCTGGTTGACTCCGACTGAAAGATCGTCTCATCGTAGGCTGAGTAGATCACCACATCGGTCAGCTTCGTCAGGGGGGAATTCTTCTGACTGAGAATCCCGATACATCTGGCACCGTTGTTCTTTGCGTGCTGCATACAGGCATTGGAGTTGTAATTGCTCCCAGAGAAAGAGATGCAGATGGCGACGTCATCCTTTCCAAGGATCGTGGAAGCCATCAGCTGCATATCCACATCCGGGTACACAATGGTCTCGATGCCGATCTTCATGAGTTTGTGCTGCGCGTCCAAGGCGACGACCAGACTCCCTCCGGTCGCGAAAATCGCGACTTTTCCAGCATTGAGGATATAGACCGCCGCCTTGTGGACCGCTTCGAAATTCAACAGGGTGATCGTCCGGTTCAGCACATCGATGGCTGAACCGAAAATCTTTCTGCACGCGATATCCGTTCCGTCTCCCTGTTCCAGGACTGGATCAAACTGCTTCTCCTCCGGGATGACATCGCGTGCCATGTTCATCTTGAAATCGATAAAGCCTTTATACCCAAGTCTTTTCGAAAAACGGACAATAGACGCATCTGATACCCCCGCACGCTGTGCGAGCTCCGATACGTTAAGCTGCAGCACTTCCTCATAGTTCTCCAGCACATATTTCGCTATTTTCGTCTCTGTCTCTGTCAGATCCGGGAGCTCCGCCCGAATGATCTGACTGCAGCTGGACTGTGCCATAATGTCCGCCTTCTCTTCATCGATATCAAATATTCAAAAGGTCGCTGTAAGCCTTCAGTGCCCCATCTGTCTCATGCTTCAGGACATTCGTTGCAAGGATCTTGCCGAGCTGAACGCCCTCCTGATCAAAGCTGTTGATATTCCAGACAAAGCCCTGGAACATCACCTTGTTCTCAAAGTGTGCGAGAATCGCTCCCAGCGCAGCCGGATTCAGCTGATCGCCAATGATGATGCTGGAAGGTCTCTCCCCACAGAAAGTCTTATTGTTGCTCTCCCCCTTCTTTCCACAGGCAAAGGCCATGATCTGGGCTGCCACGTTTGCGCAGAGTTTCTGCTGGCTTGTGGTTTCCTGGATACAGACATCATTCTCCAGCTGGCTCTTCTTAAAGCCCATGAACTGCAGCGGAATGATGTTGGTTCCCTGATGGAGCAGCTGATAGAAGGAATGCTGTCCGTTGGTTCCGGGCTCCCCGAAAATCAGGGGGCCTGTCTTATAGTTGATGTAATCACCGAAGCGGTTGACGCTCTTGCCGTTCGACTCCATGTCGAGCTGCTGGAGGTGTGCCGGGAAGCGGGCCATTGCCTGAGAATAGGGAAGAACCGCCGTTGCCTCATAGCCAAGGACGTTCCGCTCAAAGACACCGATCAGGGCATCCAGCATATCCGGGTTCTTCATCAGATCCCTGCCGGAGGCCAGCTTGTCTTCCGCGGCCGCCCCGTCCAGGATCTGCGCAAAGACATCCGGTCCAAAGGCCAGGGAGAGCACTGCGCCGCCCACAGCGGAGGTCGCTGAATAGCGTCCACCGATATAGTCATCCATGTAGAAGGCCGCAAGATAACCCTTATTGTTCGCCAGGGGGCTGGCATTGCTGGTGACCGCCAGCATATGCTTTGCCGGATCCAGGCCTTCCTTCTCCATCGCCGCCTTGACAAAGCTCTCATTTGTCAGCGTCTCCAGGGTTGTCCCGGACTTGGAGACCAGGACGAAGAGGGAGCGGGAAACATCGATGCTGTTCAGGATCGCGGTGGCATCATCCGGGTCCACGTTGCTGATAAACTTCGCCTGCATCTTCAACGTGTTGTTCTTCCTTGCCCAGTTTTCCAGGGCAATGTAGAGAGCACGCGGGCCGAGGTCACTGCCGCCGATTCCGATCTGGACAACCGTGTTGAACTTCTCGCCCTTCTCGTTGACGATCTCACCGGCATGAACCTTTTCCGAAAACTCCGCGATGTTCTTCTGCTGGGTCAGATAGAATTCTCTCTTGTTGACGCCATCCGCAATGACATCCTTCCCCAGCTGCCCGCGCTGAAGGTGATGCAGGACCAGTCTCTTCTCGCCTGTATTCACGATCCCGCCGTTATAAAGTTCCTCAAACTTGTCCGCAAGCTGGGCCTCAGAAGCCAGCTCTTCCATCAGAGCGAGCACGTCATCATCCACCTTTTTCGCGGCGAAGTTGTAAAGGAGGCCTTCCGCCATGGGGATGCAATACTTTCCCACGCGCTCTGCGCCGTTCTCCCCCGCCATCACCTCAGTGAGCTTTACTTTATCTGCCATTCCGGACAGCTTTTTGAAGGCTTCCAGTTCGTCAAGATTCTTCCATGAAATCATTTCCGTATCCTCCTCTTTTTGCATGAAATATAATTTCTCTATACCAGATCTTATCAGTTTCTAAAGGGCAAGGCAATACTTCACTTGAAAAGTTGTGCTGTATGATGCGGGCTTCCTGTCTCTGCTCCCACGCTTCACAAAAGAGGCGGGCGAAGCTGCCTGACTGGAGTCCTATATTTAGAAGAAAGGATCGATTGAATTCTGCGCCTTTTTACTCTCCGAGCCCGAAACCGCGCTCATAGCAGTTCCCCTCCGTATCCCGGTAAGGCTCATAGTCATCCGCCAGATCCTCCAGGCTCTCTTCGATTCCCTGCATGTTCTTCGGAAGATGATAGGGGAGGCGGCCTCCCGCCCTTCTCTCCCCGAAGAGGATCTCAAAAAGGACCCCCGTCTCGATCCCGAACTCGCAGAGGATCGCGTCAGCATGCGGCTCAAGTTCCGAGAGCACCGCCGGATTGTGCATGCGGATCACAGCAATGACCGGCTTGCCGCTCTTCTCCGCGTCAAGGACGTTCTCCAGATCCGACTCATTCGGACAGATCGAAGTCTTTCCCAGATAACTCCGGTTCTTCCCTTCCTCCCGGAAGTCTCCTCCCGCGAGGGAGACTGCTCTGGCATGCTCCGCTGTGTAGGGGCGGTACTGAAGGCTGATCGGAAGGTAACCGTTTCCGGTCTTCTCCCTTTCTTCCTTCTTGTAGCCGCCATCATTGAGGGGGCTTTCCAGCATGACGAGAAAGACATCCGCCTCCTCCGGGCGCCTGACGAAGCTGCAAAAACCCTGCTCCTCGAGTCTCAGAATCTCAGCCTCGGAAAATGGGGAGAAATGCTTCTCCTTCTCCGTATTCCGCATGAAGCCCTTCTTTTCCCGTATGGTCCGATCGGGTACATAGATCCGAATCCCCCTCTTCAAAGGAAGGATGTCAGCTTTGTTCTTCAGAAGAATTGTGGATGCCGCCTGTGTATCCCTTCCCAGGGCGGTAAATTCAGGGTTTCCGCAAAGCTTCACAGATCTGTCCACGTCGAGATAGGGATCCTCAAAAAGCCCCAGCCGGAAGATATTCAGAAGGAGGCGCGATGCGCTTTCCTCAAAGCGCTTCCGCATCGTCTTTTCCCCATAGCGCTCCGCCCCGATCCGGTAGGCCTCTACGATGGTAGCGCTGCTGTCTGATCCCCCAAACATATCCACTCCATTCATGATGATCTTAAGCTGCCGCTCCGGCTCAGAAAGAGACTCCATGTTGAAGCAGCGGCTGTCGAAACTGTCCATCTCCGGTCCAGGATCCGCGGTGATTCCCCAGTCGGTGCAGATCACGCCATCATAGCCGATCTCTCCCCGAAGAAAGTCCCGAATCAGCCAGGTGTTGTAAGAGTTTCCCACGTTCTCCCCAAAACCTGAGCTCACCGTGTAGTAGGGCATGAGGGCCGCTGCTTTCCTGGTAGGGCCGTCCAGAGAGAAAGCGCCTTCCGTAAACACCCGGACATGCTCCATGAAGGCATCTCCCGGATAGACTGCGTAAGCGCCAAAGGGATAGTGGGCATCCCTCCCGCTCTCGACAGGTCCGCCTCCCGGAAAATGTTTGGCCATGGCGATGACGGAGTCCTTCCCCCAGCCGTCAGGACTCCCCTCGGTCGTCTGAAGCCCGTCGCAATAAGCCTTCGCTTCTTCTGTGCAGGTCTCCCTGTCCGGCCCCGGCGTGTCTTCCAGACGGCTCCAGCGCGGCTCTGTGCCCCGGTCAATCTGCGGCCAGAGGGCAGTGGTGATGCCCATCGCCCGGTACTCCTTCGACGCGATCTCCGCGAACTTCCGGACAATCTCCCCTCCGCCTGCGGCGGTCATGCCGATGCCACTGGGCCAGGTGGAAATGCCGCCTGCCTTTGAAGTGTACTCTGCGCCTCCCGCCTTCACACCGTGCCGCGGATCCGAGGAGATATTGACCGGGATCCCCCAGTTCTCTTTCTCTGCCTGCTTCTGCATCCGGTTGCTCCAGGAAGCCGAAGTCCGCACATCCAAAACCCCGGCCAGGAGGATATGACGAAGATGATCCTCTTTCAAAAAGCGCTTCTGTTCATCAGTGAGCTCAGATGCGTCGACTCCTGCCTTCTCAAAGGACTCCCCATTGTAATGTCCGGGAAAGGGGCCTTTATCCGGGGCAGGTACCATCTGATGCCTGCTGTACTGCATAAGGCCTGCGATCTCCTCCACCGAGAGCCTCGATGCCAGGTCAGATGCGCGCTCCTCATCGCTGAGCCGCCAGTCCTCATAGGGGAGAAGCTTCCCTGTGCCTGCCAGATCCTTGAAGAGGAATCCATCCTCCTCGATAAATCGATCCTCCGCCATCGTCAGATCCGGGCCTCCCTGGTTTTTCACCCGGATCCAGCCCTCCTGCTTCATCTTCTCAAAACTCATGTACGCTCCCTTCTATACTCCCTTCTATGCTCCCTTCTATGCTCCCTTCTATGTTCCCTCCGCAGCTGTTCAGCCGCAAGCTCCTGTAGGCCTTCGGCCAAAGCGGACTGGACAGTTCCTCCCTCCTATACAA
>CADBUA010000438.1 GCA_902797665.1 uncultured Lachnospiraceae bacterium
TACACATTGAAGCAGTAAGAAGTACCCGTGAGGGCTTCAATTTCTCGATGCGTTGAGTATATTTAAACACATTTTGAGTGGCAGAAAAACAAAGCACTTAGGCCGAAGGCAGGGACTGGTTTCTGGGATAGAATGTCAGAGTCAGACGGCGAAGAAGATCAAAGATAGAGTGGAGGGCAGAGGACTGCCCCCCTGGAGGCGCACATGGCGGAAGTTGAGCGGATCAGTCAGGAGACGCACAATCGTTTCCTCAATTTTTTTACACTTGGCACGCGGGACCGTGTCGGCAATGAGAGAAGCTACTACATGGCCTCCCGGGCAAAGTCCGTGGAGGATCTGGATATGAGCCGGAAGCAGAACCAGCCGGACGGGGTGGTGATTTTCAGCCTCTACGGGGAAAAGAAGGACCGGGTGGTTCTGGTCCATCAGTTCCGCTACCCCATCAACGGTTATATCTATGAACTGCCAGCGGGTCTGGTGGAAAAGGGAGAGGACTTTCGGGAAGCGGCTGTCCGGGAGATGCGGGAGGAGACAGGCCTTACGCTTCACCTGGCGGACGCAAGGGAAGGATATGAACGGCCCTTCTATTCCTCCTGCGGGATGACAGATGAGAGCTGCTGCACGGTCTATGGGACTGCGGAGGGTACAGTCAGGCTGTCAGGGCTGGAGGACACCGAGCAGCTCGACGTGGTTCTGGCAGACCGGGAAGAAGTGAGGAGGATTCTCCGGGAGGAGAATGTCGCGGCCAACTGCGCCTATCTCCTGATGCAGTTTCTCCACAATCAGGAAGACCCGCTGGCCTTTCTGAAAGACTGAGGTTACGGCATGACAGGATGTTTTGAATCAAGGAGCCCGGAGGAGACCTATTCTCTTGGAAAAAAACTGGCTCAGGCAGCAGAGCCGGGGGAGCTCTATGCCCTGATGGGGGACCTTGGCAGCGGAAAGACTGTTTTCACCAAGGGCTTCGCGGCAGGAATCGGCGTCCGGGAAGAGGTGGTAAGCCCCACCTTCACGATCCTTCAGATCTATGAGTCTGGCCGCCTTCCTCTCTACCATTTCGATGTCTACCGGATCGGGGACATCGGAGAGATGGAGGAGATCGGATGGGATGACTATGCCTACGGGGAGGGTGTCTGCCTGGTGGAATGGGCTGAAAATATCGAGGAGCTCATCTTTGAGCTTCCGCCGGAAAAATTCACCCTGGTGACGATTCAGAAGGATCTGGAGATGGGGCTTGACTTCCGGCGGATTTTGCTGGAAAAGCGGGAGGGGACATGAAGATACTGGCGATTGAGAGTTCCGGAAAACCGGCGGGCTGCGCTGTCGTTGAAGACGGCCTTCTGCTTGCGGAGTACAATCTCGAGTACCATCAGACCCACAGCCAGACCCTGCTCCCGATGATCGATGAGATCAGCAGGAAGATCGATCTGGATCTCCATAGCCTGGATGGGATTGCTGTCTCCGGTGGTCCCGGATCCTTCACAGGGCTTCGGATCGGCTCAGCGACGGCCAAGGGGATCGGGCTCGCCCTGGATCTCCCGATCCTGAACGTCCCGACCCTGGAAGGGCTCGCCATGAATTTTTACGGAAGCCGGGCCATCATCTGCCCCATGCTGGATGCCAGAAGGTCCGAAGTATTTACGGGCATCTATAGCTTTCAAGGGGAGAATCCAGCCCTTGAGGTTCTTCGGGATCAGGCACCGCTCCCGGTGGGGGAACTCTGCGGGATTTTGAATGAGCTCTCAGAGAACAGCGGGAAGGAAGTGATTCTTCTCGGGGACGGGGCTTCTGTCTACAGAGAAAAGCTGGAGGAGAGCCTTTTGGCCCCACATTTCTATGCCCCGGCCAGCCTGAATGAACAGCGCGCCTCCTCTGTGGCGGTTCGTGGGATGGAGATGCTCCGGGCGGGAAAGAAGGAGACGGCAGCAGAGCACCGGCCGGTTTACCTCCGAATCTCCCAGGCGGAGCGGGTCCGGGCGGAGAAGGAGAAAAAAGATGCGGGAAGCTGAAAGAACCTTCAGGCTGGAGACTGAGACAGAAGACTCTTTGACCATCCTCATCCGCATGATGGAGGAGAAGGATCTCCACGAGGCAGCGGTCATAGAACAGGAAGTTTTTTCTCTGCCCTGGACAGAGGAGATGTTCCGGGAATCTCTGGAAAACGAGAATTATCTCTTCCTCGCGGCATTTGTTCCCGATGGACAGCTTGCTGGCTATTCAGGTCTTCTCCGGTCTTATGAGGTAGGGGACATCACAAATGTGGCGGTGGCACCCAGATTCCGCCGACAGGGCATCGGGCGGATGCTTTTGTCCTCCCTCCTGAAGATGGGGGAGGATCGTGGGATGACGGACTTCTCTCTGGACGTCAGAAAGAGCAACGTTCCCGCGATCTCCCTCTATGAGTCTCTCGGCTTCTCTACCGAGGGGGTCCGAAGGGGCTACTATGCGTGTCCCCGGGAGGATGCCCTGATCATGTGGAGGCATGAAAGCCTGGGCTTGATGCGCTGACAGAAGAGACATAACGATGACGGGGATTCCCCGCGTGAGCATTTGGCAGAACCTGGACCTTCCGGGAAAATGGAAATAGAAGGGCGCTGGAACGATGATTGATGTATGCCTGCTTGGTTGCGGCGGAATGATGCCGCTTCCCTACCGCCACCTAACTTCTTTGATGGTACGCTGTAAGGGCAGCTCCCTGCTGATTGACTGTGGTGAAGGCACTCAGGTGGCACTGCGTCGAAAGGGCTGGAGTTTCAAGCCCATTGATACCATTGCTTTTACCCACTTCCATGGGGATCACATCGGAGGCCTGCCGGGACTCCTTCTGACCATGGGAAACGCCGACCGCACGGAGCCTCTGACTCTGATTGGGCCCAAGGGCCTGCCGAGGGTGGCGGGAGCTCTCCGAGTGATCGCCCCGGACCTCCCCTTTGAGATTCGCTATGTGGAGATCGAGGAGGATGGGCAGGCATTCCAGCTGGGGGAAGATTTAAAGATCACGGCGTTCAAAGTGAGCCATCGGGTCCCCTGTTACGGATACAGCATCCAGCTGGACCGGGCCGGGAAGTTTGACCCGAACAGGGCCAGGGAGAAGAATATCCCGCTCAAGTACTGGAACCCCCTTCAAAAGGGGAATGTCATCACAGCGGAGGATGGGACCAGCTACACACCGGACATGGTCCTGGGACCGCCCAGGAAGGGAATCCGGGTGACCTATACAACGGATACGCGGCCGGTTCGGTCCATCGTGGAGAACGCGAGAGGGTCGGATCTTTTCATCTGTGAGGGGATGTACGGCGAGGAGGAGAAACTCCAGAATGCGAAGGAACACAAGCATATGATGATCCGCGAAGCGGCGTCTCTGGCGAGGGAGGCGGAGGTGAAGAGCCTCTGGCTGACACACTACAGTCCCTCCCTGGTGCATCCCGAGGACTATCTGGACCAGGCAAGGGCTATTTTTCGGGGAACCTGTCTGGGAAAGGACGGGAAGACGGCGGAGCTTGTCTTTGAGGAGGACTGAAAAGCAGGAGATATGGAACAGAATACGAAAGAACAGACTGCAATCCTGGCAGTGGAGAGTTCCTGTGACGAGACGGCGGCAGCCGTCGTCGTCAATGGGCGTACGGTGCGCTCGAATGTCATCTCCTCTCAGATCGACATCCATACCCTTTATGGCGGTGTGGTTCCGGAGATTGCCTCGAGAAAGCATATCGAAAGGATCAATCAGGTCATTGAGAAGGCTCTGAAGGATGCAGACATGACGCTGGATCAGATCAACGCGGTGGGGGTCACTTACGGACCTGGCCTGGTGGGCCCGCTTCTGGTGGGTGTTTCCGCGGCCAAGGCCATCGCCTTTGCCCGGCATCTGCCCCTCATTGGTGTGCACCATATTGAAGGACATATCTCGGCCAACTACATTGAGAACAAGGATCTGGAGCCGCCCTTCGGCTGTCTGGTTGTCTCCGGGGGGCATACCCATCTGGTGCATGTCAGGGACTACGGGGAATATGAGATTCTGGGGAAGACCGCTGA